>CAJUFP010000004.1 GCA_910585645.1 uncultured Hungatella sp.
TCTCTGTCTGGCCTCACGACACCCCCGCCCCATTGCTCACTCAACAATATATCAATTAATAACTCCCATATGCCTGCTTACACGAAGCGCCCTAAAAAAACTTTTTAACAGCCCCGAACACTCTTCCCCTAAAAGCCCGGTCTCCGTTTCTACCTGATGGTTGAATCCCGGCTGATGGAGTATATCCAGCACCGAACCCGCGCACCCGGCTTTTGGGTTCATGCAGCCCATGACCACTTTAGGAATGCGGGCCTGGACGATGGCTCCGGCACACATGGGGCATGGTTCCAGGGTTACATACATGGTACAGCCCTCCAGCCGCCAGTCCCCGATCTTTTTACAGGCTTTGCGGATAGCCGAAATCTCCGCGTGGGCCAGTACATTTTTATCGACGATCCTCCGGTTATACCCCCTTGCGATGATCTTCCCCTCATAGACGATGACGCATCCAATGGGGACCTCATTGATAGCGGCAGCCTTCTTTGCCTGCCGGATGGCTTCTCTCATATACTTTTCTTCTGTTGTCATGCTGGATTCCTCTTTTTGTGATGTTTATATTCTCTGTATAGTATAACCGAAAATCCGAGAAATGAAAATGGCGATCACAAAGATATCTGTCACGATTACGAGCCAAGCCGGATATCTGTATACCAGTACCCAAACCGGTCGTCCCCTGCAGGCTGCGCCTTGGACAGCACAAAGTTAGGGAACCCGAACATTGCCGCCATATATTTTTCGTTGCTGAAATAATGCCCTGGAACGCCCAGCAGATATCTTGGCCGCCCTTTCGGATTATTCAGTCTGGCAAATATCAGGTATCTGTGGTTGTAATATCCATGCAGAAGAAAGCTGTTGTTCCCATACCCCCATGTTTCCCTTGGGAGAAGGCCGATATCCTGAGGCTTTATGGTAAGTATCTCGCATCCCCCATTGTAGTCAAAGGCCTGTATTTTGGGATAGGTTTTGTAAAACCTCTGCCAAACATTGTCGATCTTAGGCTCATCTTCGGACATGTGAGCCTCCGGCCCAACGGTATTTGCCGGACGGCTTTGTTCCACTGCCGCAGAATTGGACTGGACTGGCCGCTCATTCTGCGTGGGCGACTGAGGCTGGGACTGGGCTGGCGGCTGAACCTGGCCGGACAACTGGGGCTGACCGGACGGTCGGGTCTGGGATTGACTGAGCGGCTGGGCCTGACCAAAACCCTGGGACTGGCTCTGACTAACCGGTTCCGACTGGGCCTGACCAAAACTTTGAGGCTCACTCTGGACCACCGATTCCGGCAGGGCTTCACCGAACCCCTGCTGCTGGTTCTGAACATCTGGACCGGTCTGCGACGGCTGGCTGATGATTAACGACTGCGTCTCCCCCGGGGATGACGTCCCCACAGGCCGCAGCACTTCCTCCTGCCGAAAAAGCCCCGGCTCTGACACCGGCATCTGCCGAGTACCCATCCCGCTGCCCGGATGCGTCTGACGCCCGGCCGGAGACGGAACCGGACGGCTCGGTCTGTTAGGCCGCGCAAACCAGTTAGGAGGAAACAATATCCCTGTCTGCCCCCACTGATTTGTCCTGACCGGCTGCTGCTGACTGTTATTAGGCACTCCCTGCTGAGACATTGACTGCATCCGCAGCTGCCGGTTTTGTTCCGGCCCGTCAGGATCATTATGGTTCTCCTCTTTCCAGGAACCGGTATCCGAACTTTGATCCCTTCCCTGTGGTACTGCTGGCTCTTCTCCCTCTGCAAGGTTATGGTCTTTTCTGTCCTGACCGGCCTGTATGGAGTCCGGTTCCGACCCCATATCCTCGAAATCTCCCTCTGTCTGCTCTATTCTCTCTGTTGCGGACTGCTCCAAAGACTCCGTACCAGCGCCGCCCTTGTGGTCCCCCGCTGCGGGATCTTCCCTTCTCTCCTCTGCAATATCCGATTTGCCCTGGCTGTCATCCCTGCTTAGATCTGCCGACTTCAACTCTTTTCCTATTGGCAGCACTTCCATAGGCCGTATTTCCATAACTTCCATGTCCCCAGGGCGCAGGATCTCCTCCCCCGCCTGTTCCACAGCCGGTATGACAGAAGAAGGCGAAGGAAGCTCCTCCTGAACTTTAGCCTCCTTGGCCTTCCGGCTTTGGGCCTCGATTTCTTCCTCCACGGCCTTCGCCACACCGCCCTGCACCGGTTCCTCCCTTTTCACCCGCTCTGAGGTAGCTCCCTCAAGAACCACCTCGGCGGCGTGGGCCACAGCGTCCTCCCAGATCGTGGTGTAACACTGCCAGGAATCCGACAGGTTATGGACCGTCAACCCATAGCACTGGTCAATACTATGTCCCGATCCGGCCACATTGCTCACGCTCACCACAGCCCTGAACTCCCCTGCCCCGTTTCTGATAAAGATCCTTCCAACCAGTATCTCCTCGGACCCGGACAGGAGATAAACGCCTGTATCCTGGTTCCCGATGTATACGTTCCTTACGTTGACCTGGATCTTGCACTGCCCATTTCTCACTTCCAATTTGGCAAAACCCACATTTTTCCCTTTTATTCCGCCCTCGTAAGCATATATGTACGAAATCAATCTGCGATAATTAGACATATCATCACCCCTTTAGTTTATATTCTATGTAAATACCCATTGAAAGTATGACATAAAAATGTTATCCTATATTGTGAAGGCATAAAAAAATTTTTTGTGGAGGTAATTATTATGAGGGTGTACCAGGTAAAAGACTATGATGCCATGAGCAGAAAGGCAGCTAATGTTATTTCCGCGCAGGTGATCATGAAACCCAACTGTGTGCTGGGACTGGCAACCGGTTCCTCTCCCATCGGAACCTACAAGCAGCTGATCCAGTGGTACAGCCAGGGCGACCTGGATTTCTCCGAAGTGAAATCCGTGAACCTGGACGAGTACAAGGGGCTTCCCAGGGATAACGACCAGAGCTACTACTACTTTATGTACAACAATCTGTTCAAACACATCAATATTAACCTTGACAACACCAATGTTCCAAACGGCATGGAGCCGGACTCTGAAAAAGAGTGCCTGCGGTATGAGAACGTTATCGCCGGTCTGGGAGGCGTTGACTTACAGCTTCTGGGCCTTGGCCGCAACGGCCATATCGGCTTTAACGAGCCGGATGATACCTTTGGAACCATCACCCACTGCGTAAACCTGACCGAGAGCACCATTGACGCCAACAAGAGATTCTTCGCCAGCGCCGACGATGTTCCGAAGCAGGCTTACACCATGGGAATCGGGACCATCATGAAGGCGAAGAAAATCCTCCTCATCGTCAGCGGAGAGGACAAGGCCGACGCGCTGGCTAAGGCTGTACATGGTCCTGTGACGCCCAGCCTTCCGGCTTCTATCCTTCAGCTCCACAGTGATGTGGTAGTAGTTGCCGACGAGGCCGCCTGCTCCAAGATGCCAAAATAAATATCCGGCAGCAAAAAACGCGTATCCCTCCGGGTTTCAGATCCCGGGGATACGCGTTTTGTTTTTATGTTCTAACATATGTTATCAAAGGCAGCGAACCAGTCCGCCAGCCGGGCAAACTGCTCCAGAGTCAGAGTCTCCCCCCTGACCGAGGGCGGCAGTCCCAGGCTGTCTATGGCCTCTGCAATAGCCTCCTTTGGGTAATCCAGTTCCGCGGAATTATTCAGACCGTTCTGCAAAGTCTTACGCCTCTGATTAAAAGACGCCCGAATAAGCCGGAACATCAGCCCCGGATCCGCAGTCCTCACCGGAGGTTCCTGATGCCTGGTAAGGCGGATCACCGCGGATCCTACATTTGGCCGGGGGATAAAACAGTTGGGAGGCACATTGGCCACAAGATAGGGTTTCGCATAATACTGAACGGCAAGAGACAGGGCCCCATAGTCCTTGCTGCCCGGCCCTACCTGCATCCTCTGGGCCACCTCCTTCTGCACCATCACCGTAAGATTGTCAATAGGAACCTGACTCTCAAACAGCCCCATAATAATAGGCGTGGTGATGTAGTAAGGCAGATTAGCCACCACCTTCACCGGTTTCCTGTCGTTATACTCTTTTACCAGCTCCGAGATATCCATCTTCAAAATATCCTGGTTGATGACCGTGATATTGTCATAATCCCTCAAAGTCTCGTCCAAAATAGGGATCAGATTCTTGTCAATCTCCACTGCCACCACATGGCGGGCAGCTTCCGCCAGACGCTGAGTCATAGTCCCGATCCCGGGACCGATCTCCAGAACGCAGTCCCGGTCCGTGATCTCGGCCGCCTGGATGATCTTGTCCAGTACATGGGTATCAATGAGAAAATTCTGCCCGAACTTCTTCTGAAACGCGAACTGATGCTTTTTTATGATATCAATGGTGTTCTGGGGGTTCCCCAAAGATCCCTTTCTTGTCTCTTCCATAAACTACAGAGTCCTTTCCTGATCATAAATGCGGTACATCTTTTTTGCATTGTCACAGGTTATTGCCATGACCTCTTCCTGGGAAATGCCCTTGATCTCGCTGACCGCTTTTACTACATAGGGCAGATACAGGGAGGAGTTCCGTTTTCCCCGGAAAGGCTCCGGAGCCAGGTAAGGGCAGTCCGTTTCCAGCACCATGCGCTCCATAGGCATATACTCCACCACCTCTTTCAGCTTTTTGGCATTTTTAAAGGTGACGACTCCGCCGATCCCCAGATAAAACCCCATGTTCAGGTACTCCCTGGCAAGCTCCACCCCGTAGGAAAAACAGTGGATAACGCCTCCCATGTCCCCGGCTTTCTGTCCCTTCATAATATCCAATGTGTCCTTTGCCGCGTCCCGGCTGTGAATCACTACAGGAAGCCCCGCTTCCCTGGCAAGGTCCAGCTGCCGGACAAACCAGTGTTTTTGGATGTCCCGCCCCGGCTCATCCCAGTAATAATCCAGGCCGATCTCACCGACAGCCACCACCTTTGGCTGCCTGGCCGCCTCCCCAAGCCAGTCCATAAGCGGCTCTGTCAGCTCCCCTGTCTCGCTGGGGTGTACGCCTACGGCCCCATAGACAAAAGAATACTGTTTCATCAGTTCCAGGGTGTTTTTGGTAGTCTGAATGCTGGCGCCTATGTTGACCACCAGCCCGATCCCGCCAGAAGGCAGCTGTGACAAAAGCGCGTCCCTGTCTTCACCAAAAGCTTCATCATCATAATGAGCGTGGGTATCTATGATCATGGATCTTGTCCTCTTCTCCTTTCCTGCCATCTGGGCAGATCTATGGCAGAACCGCCCCCACCCCTGCCAACAGCAGCAGATGGGCCGGATAAAACACATAGAAAAACCATTGCCACCGCTTATTCCCTCTCTGGCCATTGTACATCCTAATCGGGATAAACGCCAGGGGAGCAGTGATTTCCCAGGCCATGGCCATGCAGCCTAAAGCTGTCTGCATCCCTGGGCGATGGCGGCAGTAATACAGCAAAACTATAAAAAATACGCCGAAAGCCCCGTAATCAGCCTTTAAAAACTGGGCCAGACCGCAGCACAGCCCAAAGGCCAGAGCCTGCTTCCAGAGACTCCCCTCCTGCTCATATCGGCGAACGGCCCCTATGGCGGCAAGTCCCAGAAACAGGGTGATATATACATTTTGATACTGGGGATAAAACCAGGTATTAAATACAGCCAGATCAAACGGTATCTCCGAAATAAAGGCAAACACTAAAAGCCTTTTGCCGTATCTCTTTACATCCCCTGTGTGGAGAAAGCCCTCCACGATCTGATAACAGAAAATAGGAAAGGCCAGCCTGCCTATAAACCGCAGCGCCATATTCACTTTCCACCACATGGCAATATCCGGGGACGTCCCGGGGGCCATGAGATGAAAGGGGCCGCCAAGGATCCGGTTCTCGATCAGGACCACCGCCCCATGGTCAATAAGCATGGTGATGATGGCGACCCATTTCAACCCGTTGCTGTTTAAGCACTTGGGCATAAAACCTTTGGTCAGCAAATCTCAGCCCCCGACGGCATAGGTTTCTCCGGAGTCATAAGCGCCAGATTGCCCTGAGCATCCTCCGCGCACAAAAGCATACCCTCAGACATTACGCCCGCCATCTTTCGGGGAGCCAGGTTCACTAAGACCATGACTTTCTTGCCCACCATCTCCTCCGGTTTGTAGTAAGCCTTAATCCCGCTGACGATCTGCCTCACATGGCTGCCGATCTTCACCTGGCTGCACAGAAGCTTTTTCGACTTTTTCACTTCCTCGCACGCAATGATCTCTCCTACCTGGAACTGCATTTTGGCAAAATCATCATAGGTAATCTCCTCTTTTGCTTCGATATCAACTCCCTCTTCTTCCTGGCCGCTTTCCGCTTTATCTTCGGAAGGTTTTCCTTCTGTGTCCTCTGCCTCCAGCATGGCCTCCACCTTGTCCAAAACTTCCTTCATGTCCATTCTGGCAAACAGGATCTCCGGCTTTTCCACAACCTTTCCGTTGTCAGGATACAGGCCGAAAGCGTCCATCTGGTCAAGAGGTCTTCTGTCTGTGTTCAGCTGGCTTAAGATCTTTGCGGATGTCTCCGGCATAAAGGGTTCCAAAAGGGACGCCCCTATGGTAATGGCCTCCGCAAGGTTGTACAGAACCGTGGCCAGACGCCCGTGCTGGGCTTCGTCCTTGGCCAGAGCCCAGGGCATGGTCTCATCAATATATTTATTGCTCCTGCGGAAGATATTAAAGATCTCGCTGATGGCGTCAGCCACCCGAAGCTGCTCCATCTTCTCATCCGTCTTTTTCACCGCCGTCAGAACCGTATCCTTTAGATCCTGGTCCACATCCGCCGTCACGCCGGTATTTTTCACCACCCCGCCAAAATATTTATTGGACATGGATATGGTGCGGTTTACCAGATTGCCCAGCACATTGGCCAGGTCGGAGTTAAGCCGCTCCACCATCAGCTCCCAGGAGATCACCCCGTCATTGTCAAAAGGCATCTCATGGAGCACAAAATATCTCACGGCGTCTACGCCGAAAAAGTCCACCAGAGTATCGGCATACAGCACATTGCCCTTTGACTTGCTCATCTTTCCCTCGCCCCGCAGAAGCCATGGATGGCCGAACACCTGCTTTGGCAGGGGAAGGTCCAGAGCCATAAGGAAGATGGGCCAGTAAATGGTGTGGAACCGGATAATATCTTTTCCGATCAGGTGCAGATCGGCAGGCCACAGCTTGTTAAACTGCTCTCTGCTTTCTCCCCCGCAGTCATAGCCAATGCCGGTGATATAGTTGGTCAGAGCGTCCAGCCACACATAGGTCACGTGCTTTGGGTCAAAACTTACCGGAATCCCCCAGGTAAAGGAAGTCCTGGACACGCACAGGTCCTGAAGCCCGGGAAGCAGAAAATTATTCATCATCTCATTCTTCCGGGAAACCGGCTGGATGAACTCCGGGTGCTCGTTAATGTAGCTGATCAGGCGGTCCGCGTATTTGCTCATCTTAAAGAAATACGCTTCCTCCCTGGCAGGCTGTACCGGCCCGCCGCAGTCCGGACACTTTCCGTCCACAAGCTGGGACTCCGTAAAAAAGGACTCGCAGGGCGTGCAGTACAATCCCTCGTAATATCCTTTATAAATATCCCCCTGGTCATACAGCTTCTTAAAAATCTTCTGCACCTGCGCCTCATGATCCTCATCCGTTGTGCGGATAAATTTGTCGTAGGAAGTATTCATCAAATCCCACACATCTTTTACCTGGCCTGCCACCTTATCCACATACGCTTTCGGGGAAACGCCCTCGGCCTGAGCTTTCAGCTCGATCTTCTGGCCGTGCTCGTCGGTTCCTGTCTGGAAAAACACGTCGTAGCCCTGGGCCCGTTTGTACCTGGCAATGCTGTCAGCCAGCACGATCTCATAGGTGTTTCCAATGTGCGGCTTTCCGGACGTATAGGCAATGGCCGTAGTAATATAGTAAGGTCTTTTACACTCTCTGCACATCACTGATTCTCCTTCCTTCAAAAACAGATTATACATGGTTCCTAGTGTACCTTTTAAAATACTTTTCGTCAACATATTTTCATTTTGTTGTATTATTGAGAAATATAAATTATACTATGAACATAAGTAATTAACAATATCCAACTTGGAAAATAAAATGGAGAACCTGTTATGTTGAAAAATACCCACAAATTCCGCTATGTATTCCTCTGCATTGTGCTGTCCGTCTCTTTCCTGTGTTCCTGTGCCCGCAGTTCTCCCAGACAGGACGGGGACTATGAAAGATACAAGGCCTCCCGGCAGGGCGAGACACTGTCCACAGAGTCTCCCTCCCCGGATTCCCCCCAGGCTCAGAGAGCCCGCATGGATTTTGACGCGCTCTGCGGAAAACTGTTTTGCGACCAGCTCTCGGAGAATTATCTGACCCTTCATTACACTCTGGCAGACCCTGCGTCATACGGAATAACGGACTGCGGGCTGGATTTCGGAAATTTTTCTCTGGAACTGCTCAAAGAGGCCGGAAAAACTCAGAAGGAAGATAAGGCGGCGCTGGATAAGATCCCTGTTAGGTTTCTGACCGATCAGCAGCAGCTTACCTACAAGATCCTTCAGGCCACCTATGAGGCGGAGGAAAAATTTGAGGGGCTGGAGCTGTACTATCAGCCGTTAGCGCCCACCGTCGGAGTTCAGGCCCAGCTTCCTGTTCTTCTGGCCGAATACATCTTCTATTCTAAACAGGATGTGGAAGATTACCTCACTCTGCTCTCCTCCATAGACCGACATTATGAACAGATCCTGAAGTTTGAGAAGGAAAAAGCAGCGGCAGGCCTTTTTATGACAGATATCTGTGTGGATACCATTGTCAGCGACTGCGAAGCTTATCTTGCGGCCCCGGAAGAAAATTTTCTGGCTTCTACCTTTGACGAGCGCATCGACGCCATGGCAGATCTTAGTGAGGAGGAGAAAAATACCTACAAAGCCAGAAACCTGGAGGTGCTGACAGGCCACTTTATCCCTGCCTATGAAACACTGCTAAATGGTTTGGTGGAGCTGAAAGGAACCTGTACCAATGAGAAGGGGCTGTGTTACTACCCCAAAGGAAAAGAATACTATGAGTACCTGGTCCATTCCTCCACAGGAACTACTTATAAGACCATTGAGGATTTAAAGGACGCTGTTGAAAAACAGCTCAATTACGACCTGATGGCCATGTCAAAGCTTCTTATGGACCATGAGGAGCTGGGGGAGCAGCTGGATCACTATCAGTTTTCCCACACAGACCCCAACGAGATCCTGGAACATCTAAGAGTGGTGATCTCCGATGATTTTCCTGAATTGGAAGATGCCAGCTACACCACCAAATATGTCCCCTCGTCCCTGGAGCAGACCTTAAGTCCGGCGTTTTTCCTGGTTCCGCCTATGGACCGCTATAAAGATTGTGTTATCTATATTAATCAGGGTTCTGTCAGCACCTCCGGGGACCTTTATACCACCCTGGCCCACGAGGGGTATCCGGGACATCTCTACCAGAACGTATATTTTTTAGGCAGCTGTGATATCCCTTTAAGAAAAATCCTCAGTTTCAGCAGCTACAGCGAGGGATGGGCCACTTATGTGGAAAACTATGCATACACCACGGACAATGGCCTTTCTAAAGAGCTGGGCCAGCTTCTGGCCCACAACGCCTCCGCCTCCCTTGCGCTCCACGCACTGCTGGATATCAACATCAACTACTATGGATGGGATAAGGATCAGGTATCGTCCTATCTGTCCCAATACTATGATGTCAGCGACAACTCTGTGGTAGACCAGATCTATGGCTATATGCTGAACGCTCCGGTCAATTACCTGAATTACTACGTAGGGTATCTGGAAATCCTCCGCATGAAGGAACAGGCGGAGAAAACGCTGAAAGACCGATTTGAGCTGAAAGCGTTTAACCGGTTTTTGCTGGATATAGGTCCTGCGCCATTTACGGTGATAAAGCCATATTTTAAGGAATGGCTGGAAGCCTGTAAAGCCAGGGGGTAAAGGAGATGATGAAAAACAGCAGCGTCATAATGAATCCTGACGCTGCTGTCTCTGTCTTTCTCAATCTTTATCTATTTTGATTCCTCTTTATAGTCACTGGAAAACTCCAGATAGTCCTCGTCTCCGTGGACGATGTGTCCGCTTTCGTAATTCTCCCCATTGACTAAAAGCTTTAACTTGTCCAACTCATAGTTCTCAATGAACGTGTTGGCAATAGCGTTGAGCATTACGGTCTCTCCGGCAGTCCCTGACTCCGGAACCTTGGACAGATCAAGAGTTCCTATCCTCTCGCCGCTCTCCGCAGCGTCAACATCCATCCCCGGGCCCACCTTCTCGCCGCCCTCGATCTCAAAGGAATTCACAACCGTCTCTTCATCAAGGATGCCTTCCTCAATAAGACAATCCACAAGACTCTGCTCCGTAACACCTTCCAGATCCACTCTCTTGCGCACCAGACCGGAGGCATCGCTGTTGGAAACATAGATAAACGCCATCTCGAAAATCGGAGCCGCCTCGTCAGCTTCTCTCTGAATGGCCGCGTTGCTCTCTGCCACCATCTCCGGGGTGATCCCTTCCGGGTTTCTCTGCACTCCCGAAGGCGTAGTCTCCGTCACTTCGGTCGGCGTACACGCTGCCAGTGAAAACGCCATCATAGCCCCTGCCAAACACATGATAAATTTCTTCATAATCACAAATATCCTCCTTTAGTAATCTTGCCAGCTTCGAAACCACCGATTCAGCTTCGTCAAAGTCTTAACCAGCATCTCCATCTCATCCTGACTCAGTTCACTCGAAACGCTGTCTATCATGGCTTTGTGAAATCTGGCGTGGTGCTCATATGCCTTCCTGCCTTTTTCTGATAAAGAGATATAAACCTCCCGGCGGTCCGCAGTTCCTCTCTGCCGAATTACATATCCCTTTTTAACCAGGCTGTTCATGGCTATGGTAAGTGTACCTACAGTGACAGACAGAAGACGGGCGATGGTTGACATATTCTTAGGCTCTTTCGTTCCAATGGCTTCGATCACATGCATGTCATTGTTAGTCAGATCCTTATATTCCTCTGTGATAATGGCCTTCTGCTCAATGTCCATAATATCACGGAACAGGTTCACCAGCACTTCATTCAACGTTTGGTACGTATCCACAGTCTGTCCTTTCATCTGATGGTTCTTCAAAGCTTTCTATCCATATTCATTTTCGCCAATTTTGGCGTGCTTCCTAATTATACATGATTTCCCCATGGACGGCAACCACTTATTCCTTAAAAACTCTTAACAAATTTAGGCGTTTTATGGGAAATTATTATAAATTTTGCCCCAATATAACGCTCATAATGACTCCGGCCAGGGTGGCTGCCAGGGCTCCGGCCAGGGTGTATCTGGTCTTTTTTATTTTCACGGACATAAAATAAATGCTCATGGTGTAAAATACGGTCTCCGTGCAGCTGAGCATAATGGAGGTGATCATCCCCAGCCGGGAATCCGGCCCGTACTGTTTGAAAATATCCAGGGCCAGGCCTGTGGCCGCACTGGAGGAGAACAGCTTTACCAGGGCCATGGGAAGCAGCTGGGAGGGGAATCCCAGGGCTTTGGTCCACCTGCCCAGAAAGCCGGCTAAAGCGTCCAGAAAGCCGGAAGCCCGCAGAACTCCCACTCCCACCATAAGCCCCACAAGGGTGGGCATGATTCCCGCCACGGTTTTGGCCCCCTCCTTGGCCCCCTTTACAAAATCATCGTACACCGGGCGTTTCATGAGAAGACCGAAACCTACGATGTAGAAAATTGTCAGAGGGATAATGTAGTCGGACAGATATAAGATTATTTTCATGGGAATCGGGAAACCTCCTTTTTTAGACTATGTGTTTTAGGGTTATGTGTTTTGGAATGCAGGCCGCTCATGGTGATGAAAGCGAAAGGTTTTTGGCCGGCGCGGCAAGCTCCTTCTATAAAATATAAGATTTCCTTCAAATTTATTACGCTTCCCCCTTTCCAATCCAACTGCTTTTATGTAAAATAATATTGTCTATAAGGAGGTTATCACATATGAGTTTACTATTTCTTCAATATCCATCCTGTTCCACCTGCCGCAAGGCAAAAGCATGGCTGGACAATAACAAAACCGAATACACGGACCGCCATATAAAGGACCAGAATCCGTCTGCGAACGAATTGAAATCCTGGCACGCAAAGAGCGGACTTCCCCTGAAAAAGTTTTTTAACACCAGCGGGATGCTCTACAAGGAGATGAAGTTAAAGGACAAGCTGCCTTCCATGAGTGAGGAGGAGCAGATCAATCTCCTGGCCTCTGACGGCATGCTGGTGAAACGGCCTCTTCTGATCGGAGATGATTTTGTTCTGGTGGGCTTTAAGGAAGATCAGTGGAAGGAGGCCCTGAACTGATGAGACAGACCGCAATCGCGCCTCAGGTCTGGAAACCGGACCTGGAAGAGTTTCGGGAAAAGACACGGGCATTCTATGCCGGTGAGATGGACAAGGGAGCTTACAAAAGCTTTTCCGGCTACTACGGAAGCTATGCCCAGAAGGGCGGCAAGGCCAACATGCTGCGTCTGCGCATGCCCGGCGGAGTGGTGACAAAGGAAAGGCTGGCCTTTACTGCCGGCGTCATTAAAAAATATCAAATACCGCGGGTACATTTTACCACCTGTCAGACCATCCAGCTCCACGACCTGGGGCCTGACGCCGCAAGCGGGATCATGGAGGAGGCCCTGGACGCGGGGATCGTGACTCTGGGCGGCGGCGGAGACTATCCCCGCAACGTGATGTGTTCTCCCCTCTCCGGCGTAGAGAAGGATGAGTATTTTGATGTGCTGCCCTGGGCTCTGGCTGCCGGGGACTACCTTCTCACATTTATCAAGGCGGAAAAAATGCCGCGAAAGCTGAAAGTGGGCTTCTCCAACTCCAAAAGGAACCTGACCCATGCCACCTACCGGGATCTGGGCTTTGCCGCCCGGCCTGACGGAACGTTTAACGTGTACAGCGCTGGCGGGCTGGGCAGCAATCCGAAGTTTGGCGTCAAGGTGGCGGAGGATGTGCCGCCGGAAAAAATCCTGTACTATATTAAGGCCATGTGGCTGACTTTCCGGGCTTACGGCAATTATCAAAGCCGGGCTAAAGCCCGCACCCGCTATATGCAGGACGCCCTTGGAGGGCCGGAAAACTACAAAAAGGCCTTTGACGGAAAGCTTCAGGAAGTGCTGGATTCCGGGGAGGACCTGACCATCGCGCCCCAGCCGGTGCCTGTTGCAAAGGAAGGCGACGGGGCGGCTCCTGACCATCCAAGAGTCCTGCCTCAGAAACAGCCGGGACTTTACACGGTGGTATGGCACCCCATAGGCGGCATGGTTGACCCGGACGCGCTGTGCGCTTTAAGCGGCGCTCTGGCTTCTGTGTCTGACGCTCAGCTTCGGCTGGCTCCGGATGAGTCTGCCTATATCGTAAACCTGACCGGCTCCGAAGCCAGGACGGTTCTGGAACTGACAAAGGACAGCGCTGCCACGTTATTTGAAACGTCTGTCAGCTGTATCGGAGCCAGCACCTGCCAGCAGGGACTTCGGGATTCCCAGGCTCTCCTGTCCGCCTGTGTTGAGGCGGTCCGCAAGGCCAGGATCGCAGACAAGGCTCTGCCACAGATCCACATCTCCGGCTGCCCGTCCTCCTGCGGCACCCACCAGACCGGGGCCATCGGTTTCAGAGGGGGAGCAAAGAAGGTGGACGGAATTATGGAGCCTGCTTTTTCCCTGTTTGTCAACGGAAAGGAGCGCCAGGGCTGTGAGGCCATGGGGCGGGAAGTAGGCGTGATATTGCAGTCTGCCATTCCTGATTTTCTTGTGAAATTGGGGAATGTGGTGATGAAAAGCGGGATGGATTATGAGAAGTGGAATGAGGCGGACCCGGAGTTGATTGATGGGGTTGCGGAGGAGTTTCTTGTGTAGATTGAAGGGATAAGGTCATGGGGGGTAAGGTTATTGCCGGCCCGACAGGAGCCGCTGTAGTGAGGTTTTTGACCTCCATACAGCGGCTCACGTTTTTTGTCGGATATTTTGTCGCAAAAATTCAGACCTTTTACACAGGTATAATGTTTACCGTACACCGCAGAGCGTCTTCCCGCGGTCCCTTCCCCACGGTTCCTATCTCACCGCTTCACACCTTTTGCGCCGGAAAGGGTCTGCTGATTCAGAATATTGGTCTCAAAGGTATAGGTCAGGCTTTTCTCCTCCCGCTCCCTTTTTAAAGCCAGCTGGATCATTCTGTCCAGCAGCTGTGGGTACTTTACGCCTACAGGCTCCCACAAGTAAAAGGCCAGGGAACCGGGTATGGTGTTGATCTCATTGAGATACAGTTTCTCCGTATCTCTGTCAATCATAAAGTCAATTCTTGAGACGCCATTACAGCCCAGACACTGGAAGGCTTTTATTGCCATGGCGCGGACCTCTTCCCTCTTTTCCGGGGAAAGCTCTGCCGGGATCTTTCTGGACACGCTGGCCATTCCCTTGGAACCGCCTTTGGCGTTGTTTAAGTATTTGTCCTCATAGCTTAAGATATCGTCGGAGTGGAGAGGCTCCTCACACTCTGAGGCAACGGCTTCGTTTTCATCCCCAAGAACGGCGCAGTTAATCTCCCGAAGATTCATGATCGCAGGCTCTACAAGAATCTTTGTGGCGTAGGTGTAGGCGTCGTCAATGGACTTTTCCAGCTCCGTCCGGTTCTTGGCCACGCTGATTCCCACGCTGGAGCCAAGGTTTACCGGCTTAATGATCACCGGATACCCAAATTTCTCCTCTACCCCGGCAATCATGGCAGGTACGTCCCTGTAATCGGAAGATTTAAAGAGGATACAGTCCAGAACCGGAACGCCGTTTTCTTTCAGAACGGCTTTGGTGTAATATTTGTCCATTCCAAGGGCTGAGGCAGTCACATCACATCCCACAAAGGGGAGACCCAGGGTCTTAAGATATCCCTGGAGAGCCCCGTCCTCCTCATTGGTCCCATGAACTATGGGGAATGCGATGTCCACGGCAACCGCGTTATTTTTCCCAAACTTTTTCATGGGGTAGGGAATCATGGACACCTGGCTGTTTTCGCTGACAAAAATCACCCTCTGGGATTTTTTCAGCAGTTCCGGAATATTCTTGTAGGCCTCAATATCCCCGGTCTTCTCCCCGATATACATATCCCCATCCTTTGTAATATATACCGGAATCACCTCATATTTTTCCCTGTCCATACTCATAATGGCCTGAATAGCGGAAATAATGGAAACCTCATGTTCCACACTTTTCCCGCCAAAAAGCACCGCTACTCTTGTCTTCATAATCCCATATCTCCTCTCAACTATTCTCACCTCAATAATTATCCGGCAGATCATTCTCCAGCAAAATATACTTATGCCCCTGCTCCTTTATGCCATAAGCCCAGCTCAAAGCCTCCTCCAGCTTCTCCACAACCTGGCACCGCTCCATGGAAAACCCTGAATCCTGAATCCCTTTCCGAATCGGCTCCGTGTGCTTTTTGCCCACCAGGGCGATATAGTCACAGCAGGCGGCGGCATAAGTGCCGAACTCATAGTTATACCGCTCCTCCTCCGCTCCCAGCTCCACCATGCCGGGGGTAATGAGGATCCGCACCCCCTCAAACATAGCCAGAGTCTCAACCGCTGCCTTTGACCCGGCGGGATTGGAGTTGAAGGCGTCGTCAATAATGGTCACCGGACCTTTATCCAAAATCTGCATGCGGTGTTCCACAGACTGGATGCGGCGGACGGGAACTTTCAAATCTTTCAGGGCAATGCCCAGTTTGTGGGCCACAGCGATGGAGCCAACAACATTGGCAACATTGTGACCGCCGATGAGGCGCATCTGAAACTGCTCCGTCTCACCGTCAGGAGCAGTGACCCTAAATTCGGTTCCAAGCCGGGACAGCCTGATGTCAGAAGCCCGATAGCCCTGATCGGGCTCTCCTGACCGGGAATCGTTGCCTGTATCGTTTTCTGTATTACAGTCTCTATTGCTGTCTGTACCATAATCCGCGCCGTAAAAAATCTTGTTGCCGTACTGTCCGCCTTTTTCTTTTATGTGGTCATTAATATAGGAATTGTCTCCGTTTAGGAACAGCATCCCGTCCTTTGGCAGGGCGTCAGCCAGCTCAAATTTCGTGGATTTTATATTGTCCATGTTGAAAAATGTCTCCAAATGCTGGGGGCCTATGGAGGTGATGATTCCATGGTTTGGATGTACAATGTCGCAGATTTCCTTTATGTCCCCCACATGGCGGGCCCCCATCTCACAGATAAAGATTTCATGGGTGGGTTTTAAGGAGCCTCTTATGGTCTTGACCACGCCCATGGGCGTGTTGTAGCTGGCTGGGGTCATGAGCACGTTAAACCGGGTCTGCAAAAGGGTGTTGAGGAAATATTTGACGCTGGTTTTCCCGTAGCTTCCTGTGATGCCGATGACGGTTAAGCGGCTGTTCTCCCGGAGGCGCTTTTTTGCGTCGTTGATGTAGTGGTTGTTGACGCCTTTTTCCATGGGACTGTTAAGGGTGTTGGAAGGCAGAAGGAGAAACTGCTGGATAAACAGCACAAGGCCGCAGGAAAACCACAGGCCTTTTAACCTTCCTGCCAGGTAAAGGAGAAGCATCACAGCCAGGCTTAGTATAGTGTCTGTCATAATGAGCCGTTTCACTCTGTTTGTATACACCAGCTTTTTTTTCGTGTTATTTCGCTTCAATAGACTGTAGTACCACAGGGTAAGAAGGGTGCAGAGGGACAGAAAAACAGCGGTTACCGGGTTGGGAAATGCGCCTGCCAGAAGTCCGGCTAAAAAGCCTGCAAAAAGCAGGCCCTGCTTTCTCATATTTTTTTTCATCCAGGCCACATGCTCCGGGTTTTTGTATCCGTTCAGCTGAAACATGTGCAAGTTGTAGCGCATAACGTAAAAGGCGGTGTATATGGTCAATACGATTTCGATTGTTAACATGATCTTCATCATTCTGCTTTACTCTCCCACGGTCATCCCATATTAAAATATGATTCCATAATCCTGCGAAATACGGCCGGCTGGTCTAAAAAGCTGAAATGGCCTGCCCCTTTGAGCACAGCCAGGCCCGCCTCCGGTATAAGCTGTTCCATTTGTTTTCCGTCCGACAGGGGTGTGGCGGTGTCATTGTCCCCCCATATGAGCAGGGTGTCCTGGCGGATGTCTTTCAGAAGAGGGGTCAGATCTTCATTGACCGCCTTTACCAGGCACTGGCGCATCATGGGCGACGCGCTGCGGTAGTCCGCGGACCCCTGACGGCTTTTCCAGTCGTCAATAAGCTCCGGACAGACGGCGTAGACCGGTTTCAGGCTTACGATCTTTTTCATGAGCTTGTAGGTTTTTATTTTTACTTTCTGTTTAAAGGTCTTTTGGGGCAGGATTCCTGCGCTGTCTATAAGCACGATCTTTGTGATCTCAAAGGGCAGGGACGGCCTGGAGGCCAGGCGGATAATGACTCTTCCGCCGTAGGAGTGGCCTATGAGGGCGGCTTTTTTGATGCCCAGGGCTTCTGTGAATTTCAAAAAGAACCTGGCATAGTCCTCCACAGCCCACGCTTCCCTGGGTTCGTCGCTGTCCCCAAATCCCGGGAAGTCAAACTGGACCACTTTATATCTGCCGGTGAGACAGGCGGCTACGGAGTCGTAGACCGCCATGTTGGTTCCCCATCCCTGGAGAATGATCACCGTGTCCTCTCCGTCCCCGGTTTCTTTATAAGAAATCTTATATCCATCTATGACAAGTTCCATGTGTTAAACCTTTCTTGTTTGTTGTCTGTCACGGTTTTGCGGTTATCCCTATTCTAAGAGTTTTGGAGGGTTCTGTCAATCCGCTATTTTCCATATCAGAGGCGCGCTCCGGGCTTACTTATATATATGCGATGCGCTGGGGGTGTGCCTATGGGGAGGATCTGGGGTAAAGCAGATCTGCAAGGAAAGCAAAGGCACTCATGTTCAGGGTGCCTTTTGCATGGGTCAAACAACCGCCTCCACAAGCATCTTATCGCCAACCAGAATCCTTTTGACCCCTATAGTCTTCTTTTTATTAAAATTAAAGCTTAACATATACCCTTTTTCCAGGTGATAATACTCCAGATAATCCGACAGCTGCCTTTCCCCGCGCCGGTTATAGCTGTCTCCCCGCCACACTTTTAATTCTATTATAAACTGCTCTCCGCCATAATCCACAATCACGTCTGTCCGTTCCATGTTCCGTGTTCTGGATTCTATATAATAATTTCCTTCTCCATTGATAATCGGACGTAGATACAGAAGAAAATATCTTCTTCCATCCTCCTCTAAAAAGCTTTCATGAAGGACAAACTTTTCAAGAACCTTTTCCATCTCCAGTCTCCCATTGGAGATAAACTGATTCTTATCCTTCAATGCTTCCCCATAGATTCGATGCTGCTGCATGTCTGATGATACAAGAAACAGATTATACAACAATGTCTCAAAAATCCGATTGGCTACGATCACATGGTTGTTTTCTTTTGCAACAAAGCCAAACATCAATCCTATTTCAATGGAGCGCATCCCCACAACATAAATAATCTCTTTCCCATTAAGCAGCAGATCCTGCAGCATCTCCTTTAACTCCGGATAATCCTCTAGTTTATTGATCAGGGAATCAAACAATGTGTTTTGTTCTGTCAGCAAGATTCTTATTGCCGCCAGCACGCCCTCTCTGGTCCAGACAGCTTTTCTGTCCACCTTTCCGGAATCTGCCGCGACTCTCTCATCAACCAGTTTGCAGATACGGGAAACCAGAAACGGATATCCGGATGTATAGTCATAGATCAGTTTTGCTATCTTCCGGGTATCCATTCCGGTTCTGTAATCTGCATCATATTCTTTCAACATTCCCTCAATGTCGTCCGCGGAAAAACTCATATCTACCAGAAAATCAGACGCAATATTCCATGGACTGTTATACTTATGTTCATCATCTGCCACAAACTTTCTTTTCAGATTTTTTACATCGCAGACACCTGCAAGGATTACGGAATGAAAGGCCGGCGTTTCATCCCTGTCAATATAATAGGCTCTCAACAGGGAAAGGAAGTCCAAAAACACCTGATTATTGGTTGCGCTGTCCACTTCGTCTACGATCAAAACCACCGGCTTTTCTGACTTCTGGCACCATCTGCTGAAACATTCAAATAAATCTGACATTCTTGGATTCTTAATGGTCTCATCTATAAAGTGTTCCAGATTGCGCGCGAACCAGGGATTTTCTTCTCTTTTGATAAATGGTTTCTTTAAAATTTCTTTTGATAAAGCCCGAATAAAGTTTGGCTCTGTCTGAAAATCCTGGTAGCTTAATTTCTGAAAATCAAGACTTAAGACTTCATATTCTTTTTCAAGGCAGCGTCTTAAGGCTTTTAATGTGGTGGTTTTTCCGTACTGTCTGGCGCGGTTTATGGTAAAATAGTCGCCTCTGTCTATCATAAGTTTTATTTGCTGTAATTTGTGGTCTATGTTAACCATATAGTGCAGATCTGGCTTGCAGTCTCCGCTGGTATTAAATATTTTGTTCACCTATATTCTTTCCTCCTTCCGCGTTACTGGTACTACATGAAGTTATGTATCTAGGGACACATATTTCTGTAATTCTGGGTATTCTTTCCTATGGTCACGGACATAACATCTTTTAAACGCCGCAAATGCGGACTCTCTCCGCAGTAAACTATAAACTATTCTTTTAACTGCTTTGGAATCCGGGAATCTGCGCATTTTCTCAAGCTGTTTCAAAAGGATATTCATTTCCTTTTGAAGCAATTTCATTCGTTTATCGCTTGTGTATGTTCTCATTCCTGTATTTGCTATAGAAAAAACTTCCACAATTAATGACGCCGTCCGTTTTTGCGTCCCATTCTCTGAATCCAAAATATCTATAACCACATCATTATCCTTCAACCAAAATTTCAGATATTTTTCAGGGTCCTGCTTACAACAATCTATAATACCTTTATCATATCTGCTATTGTTCTTAACCCCGTTACAATGACCACATGACCAGAAAAGATTTTCCCAGTCAAATTTTCTCTCCGGATATTTTCCATTTTTATGGGGCATCAAATGCTCCACATTCGGGTCTTGCAGCTCTTTTATTTCACAAATATAACATTTATTGTGGAAATCCCTTCTTAACCGCTGAATCACATCCTCCTTATCATATCTCCCGGCTGATTTTCTGGCCTCTGTCGCCAAAGATTCCGGCGGCGGAAAAGAGCGTTTTATTTTAACCATCTATATCCTCCCGATTCAAAAATTCTGTTTTCAGTCTTTGATATTCTGTTGAAATCTCAATTCCAAGATAATCTGGAATCTCATCCAAATAAAATTCTAACTCCGCAATCTCTGCAATCTCATCGTCTGACAATGTTTTCTTTTTTACAAGATTTTTGTAACGCTCAAATTTCTTCTTTAACAAACCAGATAATTTCTCTGCGCCAAAATATCCTTCTACAATCCCATCATACGGTATATTATCTAACCCGTTCTTTACCAACAAATGCTTTTCCAAATCATAGATCACAGCATTCTCTATACTATTGAGTATAAATGGAGAATGTGTAGTGACAACATATTGAATATTGGGGAACATGGTTGTCAACAATGGCATTATGTTTTTTTGGAGTTCCAAATGCAGATGGGTCTCAATTTCGTCAACCAGTACGATTCCCGGAATGTTGAAATCAAAGGACTGTTGTACTTGACTCTGCATACGCATCATAATATCCAATATGATATCCAGCACCGCCTGATATCCGCCGGATAAGGTATAAAAATCAAAGGTCTCCTTTCCCTTCTGTAAAATGTGAAATTCAAATGTGTCTTCGTCAAATTCCAGCCTGACAGTTTCATCTGCAAATATCACCTTTAAAAGATTTTCAAGATCTCCAAACCACGTTTTTATTCTATCTGCTTTCTCTGTCTTGTGGTTATTCCTTGCCAATGCCTCTGTCATTTTTAAATCCAGCAGATATTTTACAAATTCAATCCGTGGAAACTCTGCTATTCCATAATCATCTTTTAACCGCACCTTCTCTACATGTTCAGGCTGAGCGGCCGTGAAGATCCTGTCAGCTTTATAGTAGGCCAAAACATAATGGTTTTTCTTTTTTAACTCCCATATACGGTCAATTCTTTCATTGAACTGTATATTCAGAGCTTTCTGCCCCTGCTGTAGTTCTCCATACCCAGAGCAATTTTCTGCTGATATATTATCTAAATATTCTGCCAACGCTTCCACCGCGCTTGTCTTTCCGCTTCCGTTCTTGCCTGTCAAGATCAAATGACTGATCTTATCTTCTGACAGCGGAATTGATATATCTCTTAAATGTCTGACCCTGTTAATCTGCAGGTTTGTTATAAATAAAGGTTCCATCTTAATCTCCCTCACAGTCAAATTCGTGTACTATTTAAAACCGCCTGCGGCCATATCCGTTCCGCCTCCCGCCATTACCGGCCTCCTCACAGCTTAAGCATACCGGCTCTCAGTGAGAGTCGGCCATACAGATCCGCTCCATACAAACCCAATAATTCCTCTCCCTGGTACTCCCCGCCTGCCGGATCCGCTCTTTTACATAATCCGGCCCTCTCTTCCAGTCTGCCCGCACAATACCAAGGTTTAAACAACGCTCTGCTTCTTTTATCTGCTCCTCACTTGCCCCGGCCTTCTCCATATGGCCAAGGACCTTTGTGGCAGCCTCATCATAATCAGACTGAAAGAATCTTCTCCAGTCAGAATCATACTCCAGCTCAATCATGGTATTCTCCCTGCCGTCCGGCAGAAAGCATACATCCTCCGATGTCTCTTCGATGTGAAGGTAATACAGAGACGCCCTGTCTTTTCCCTCATTGATCCGCAGGATCCGTCCCAGCCTCTGAATCCGCTGACGCCTGGCGGCAGTGCCTGACAGGATGATCCCTATGGAGGCGTCGGGCACGTCCACCCCTTCGTCCATGGCCTTGCAGGCAATGAGGATCCGTATCTGTCCGGTCCGAAACCGCTCCAATGCGTTTTTGTTGGCCTGAGCGCCCATTTCGGAGTGATACCGCCCCACTCTTCCCGGATACTGTTCCTGCAAAAGCTTATACAGTTTCTCCGCCTGGCGGATGCGCTCTCCGAAAATAAGTATCTTCTCATGCTCATCCAGTCTCTGCACCAGATCCCAGGCGCAGGCAATCCTGTCAGCGGCCAGGCAGACAAGGCTTTTTCTCTTATAAGAAAGTTTCAGATACCCGGAGGCCGCGTCCGCGATCTTTTTGTCTTTACTGCCGCACAGATTCCGAAGCAGCTCAAACTGCTGTTTTACGTCCATCTTTTTCAGCAGGGGATGGGCGCTGACCAATGTGCCGTACAGATGGGTCATCTTATTCGACAGTTCTTCATACTCCGCCCGCTCATCTCCCTGGAAGGAAAGGCGGATATGAAACACATCATAGCGGCACACTGTCCCGAATCTGGAGGCCTCCTCCATCCCGTAGCTGTATATCCTGCGGCCCAGGGCGGCTGTGAGAAACTGCCGGGACTGGCCGGACGGCAGGGTGGCGGAAAGTCCTAATGTAAAATATTGTTCCCGGTATGGTTCGATAAATGGCAGAAACTCAAAAATAAGGCTGTTCTCACCGCTGTCATAGTGGTGGCATTCATCCGCAATGAGAAAGATACGTTTCCCCTCTTTCAGCTCTGCAAGTATCTGTCTGGCCAGTTCGTAGCGGGCGGAATTTATCACGTAAATCATGTACTGGCAGTCTGTGGGGTCTTTATATCCGCCGCCCCGCAGACCGATTCTCCCCCTTCGATTTCCGGTTCCGGAACCATGCTCCGTGGAACTGCCGGTTCCGGACATATGCTCTGCGGAACTGCCAGTCCCGCCAATCTGCTCTGTGAAGCTGCTAACCTGACTGCCTTCCCGCCGTTTTCGGGATTCTGACAAAAACTCTCTTACAGCCCGGTTCCACTGCTGCATCAGCGCTCCTGTAGGAACCACAATCTTGACTTTAAGATCAGAATCTACATGTTTAAGGAGCCGGTCCGCGGCAGTGAGGGCCAGCAGTGTTTTGCCGGAGCCGGTAACCGCCTGGACCATCCCCCGGCAGCCGCTTTGCTGCCACCGGTTCAGACATTCCTCCTGCCATTTGTAAAGTTTCTTCTCCATTTTGCCACCTGTGTTTATCTCTTTCTATCCAATGTCATTCTTTTCTTACAACCGTCCATGCATCCCTGAACCAATGTCAGTAACTTAATTTTACCATATCTCTGTCATTTCCGAAAGAAATTGTTGAAAACTCCCCCTGTATCGTTTATACTTCATATAGTTTATTTGTCATTATGTAACCATAAATTACGTTTGAATCGCAAAGGAAATCTAACCTATGAATTATGAAAATCTCTACGAAACATTACAACCCCAGCATAAATCTTTAAAGGAAAGCCTTGCCGCTCTCCAAAAGCTTTCCAAAACCATCGCAAAGGAAACCGACGGCGGGGATATCAAGAACCTTATAAAAGACTTAGATTCCATGGCCGAAACCGCGGCTGTTCTTTCCTCCGCGTTAGAATCCATGAGAACCGCTGTAGGCAGCTTTGACACCAAGGCGTATTTTGAGAGCGGGGATTTCGCCCGGCAGATGCTGGATGCCTGCCAGGAAAAAGGCGTTGATGTCCGCGGGTCCGCGCCTGTCTTTGAGATGTTCCCTTACCGGGTAAAGCTGGATATGGAAAATCAGGATGTTTATGTTGACCGGAAAAAGGTACAGTGCATGCGCCCTCAAAGCCTTGTGGATACAATCCGAAGCGGCCAGGAGAAACTGAACAAAGTCTCCTTCAATCCCGCCGTCTTTGCCAGTGAGCTGGCGGATGCCTTTGACACTGCCGTGCTGAAGATGAAACGCCAGCCTACAGCGGATATCTATCTGAACAGCCTGTATAAATTCCTGGCTCCCATGAGCCGTTTCAGGAAAGATTATGACCAGCAGAGTTTTGCCTTTGACCTGGCCAGATTATATATTTCCCGGATTGAGGAGACAAAAAGCGGAAGGCGGTTCCAGTTCGGCCCCAGCAGGGAAAGCAACAAGTCCATCCGAATCCTGGATGAAAACGGGCAGGAGTATTTTCTGTCTACCATTTGTTTCTATAAGCAGGAGGACTAACCCATGATATCAGATGTTAGGGAAAGCAGCGGCCCAGGAGGCGGGGCAGTTTCCGATTCCCCGGGCGCGCCTCTGTCCTGCGGCATAGAGTTTCTCACGGATTTCTGGGAGGAAAAATATCTGCGGGAATACGTGAAAAACGGCGGCAGCAAGATCAAGTTTATAACCGGGCGTCCGGGCAGCGGAAAGACCCATTTTCTGCGCCTGATGACTTCCATTGCCGCAAAGGAAAACTACAAAACCGTGTGGTTTTCCGCAAAGGATGTCTGGATGCATGATTTTAAGGAAGTCTATGTGGAGATCCTCCACCAGTCGGACCTTCCTGACTGTCTGGAACTCCTTGGCCGGCAGGTGATACGGGACATGGGGTTTGACTACAGTGAGATTCCGGCGGGGATGAAGTTTTTTGATTACCTTTCGGAGAACGGCATGGGGGACGCCATGAACAAGCGGGAGATCCGCACCCTTTTGAAGCAGATGTTTCTGGACAATCCTATGCTTGACAATAATTTTGCCCTGGCCTGCTCCATGCTTACGGGGAGCATTCTGGGGTATCCTATTTTGGAGGACACCAGCAGGGATATGCTTCTTGCGTGGCTGGAGGGGGACCGGACGGTAAAGCTTTCCCAGCTGCGTTCCCTGGGGTTTTATCCCAGCCGCATTACCAAGTTTAATGCCAGGCATATGCTGCGCTCTCTGGCTGAGGTGATCCGCTTAAGCGGGTTTTCCGGGCTGTTTATTGCGGTTGATGATCTGGAGATCCTGATCAGCCGCTCCAGCCTGGAGCCTGTCCACTACACAAAGATGAAACGGGAGGATACGTATGAGAGCATCCGGCAGCTGATCGACGATATTGATTCCATGCGGAATATTATGTTTGTCTACGGGTTTGACCGGGAATTGATGGACCATGAAAACGCCGGGCTTAAGGCGTATCAGGCTCTCTGGATGCGGATACAGAATGAGATCGTTGGGGAGCGGTTTAACCGCTTTGCCGATATGGTGGATCTGGATCTTTTGGCAGCCCAGGAATATACGCCGGATGTGATTATTGCCATGTCCGAGAGCATTGCCCATGTTAAGAAGAATATAACGGCTGCTCCCCTGGACTTAGAGTCTGCTCGGGAGATCGCGGCCCAGGCCCGGACCGGCGCTGTGGGGATTCCCAGGCTGATCCAGATTGCCATGGAGGAGGTGAGCGGGGATGTATGATATGGAAGCCAGGCACATTATTGAGGCTTTGCGCTCCGGCGTTCCTTCCAGGGCGGTGGGACAGTATTTTTCCGAAGCCCGACCTAAGATCATGAAGGATATCTCCGGACGGATGGACATGGTGAGGGAAAAGGGCAGGTCAAACGGAATGATCATCAGCGGAAAGTACGGGGAGGGAAAGACCCATCTGCTGAATACGGTGTTTAATCTGGCCCATTCCCGCAATATGGTGGTTTCCTATCTCTGCCTGAGCAAGGAGACGCCTATGGACAAGCTGCATCTGGTGTACCAGAAGGCTCTGCAGAATCTCTACCTGCCGGGGCGTCAGCAGCCGGGATTTATGCATGAACTGGACAAGATCTCTCCCAACAGCCCTCTGGCAGGGGAGATGCTGGCTTTTGCGGCCAAATATCTGGAGACGGATAAGCTGTACTACCTGTTTCGCTCTTATCTGAATGCGGAGGATTCGGATGAGAAGTTCCTTCTTCTGGCGGACCTGGAAGGGGATTTTGTGGCCAACGGATCTTTGAAGAAGATTTACAAGCGGATTTTCGGGCAGGTTGTGAAGTATAATGAGAATTTTACCAAGACCCGCCATTGCGGAGATTATTTTTCGTTTATGAGTCATCTGTTTACCCAGATGGGGTACGACGGGTGGGTCATCCTTATGGATGAAACGGAGCTTATGGGCCGGCTCAGCAAAAAGGCCAGGATCCATGCCTACCGCAACATGGCCAGGTTCCTTCTTCCGGAGCTGTGCCCGGAGGCTACGTTTACCCTGTTTGCCCTTACGTCTTCCTATGTGGAGGATGTGATTGAGGGGAAACATGATTATGAGAATCTGGAAAATATTTACCCCATCAGCCAGGAACCGGCGCGGACGGTTTTGGATATGCTGGTTAAGGCGCCTCAGCTTATGCCTCTGACCAAGGATGAGATCAGCAGCGCCCTGTGCAAGATTCAGGATTTTCACGGGCGGGCCTATGAATGGACTCCCAATGTGTCCCCGGAATCTCTGGCTGAGGCTACCAAGTCCGGCGGGTATCTGCTGCGGACAAAGATCCGGGCGGCTATTGAGTTTCTGGACCAGCTGTATCAGTATGGGAAGGCGGGTAAGACCACCATCAACGAACTGGGACAGGAGACCTTTGAGGAGGATGTGCCTTCTATTGAGGAGTTTTGACAGAGAGGGGCTTGGGATAGCCCCTTTCTTACTGTTCAATATAGGATGGATTTCTATACAAAACCTTACATATCTGATTGTTTGTGTCTACATTCATAAATTTCTCTACAAGCAAAATTGCTGCTTTTGATGCTCCCTGTCGAAAATCAACATCATGTTTTCTAAAAAAAGAGCATCCTTTACATTCATCGTTTATTTGGGGGTATGCTTCTTTTACAACAAATAAATATAATATGATGATTTCTTTCAATAAAAAAGTATATTCATGGGAATTGATTAAAAAAATGAAATTACAAGAGTCAAGCATTATTTCCAGATTTCTTTTGTCATATCTGCCTCCTAAATGAAATAGGCTCTGCATCGCAGAGCCTTCGCATATTTTCTTTCAGTGCAGGCACCTAGTCAGATTGTGGAAACTATGCAACCCCCAAGTAGCCATCCTATGCCACTCGTCTGACCAAGCAGCATATATCAACGGCCAATAGACACTCAAGTTGCCTATCTCTATTAGAATATTACTATTAGCCGTTATTTATGTCAACAAGAAATTTCTTACCCTGTTTCCTTTAATTTCACCAGACACCTCTTTTTAAAAAACGCCACTCCATAATACAGGATATCCGCATAATCCTCCTCAAACTCTTTGGCATACATTCTGTCATCGATCTGTTTCAGCGCCTGGTCGCAGTCTTTATCCAGCTCTTTTTGGGATTTGGAATATTTTATCTCAAATACCGCCAGGCGGTCGCCGCCATAATCCTTAACAATAATATCGCTGCGTCCCTCACCATGTTCTCTGTTAGATTCCACCGTATAGCCTGCGCCGGCAAAAATACCGGCAAAGAAAGCATGATAGAAGTCCTCTCTGTAATCGTAATAACTGATGGTCTTTCTCAGCAGCTTTGTCATCTCCAACGTGACGGTATCTGGTTTCCTTTGCCATATGGCGGCAAACAGGGATCTTCGGTCCCATCTCCTTGTGCTTTCTTCAAACCAGACTTTTATGGTAGATTCAAAAAGTTCTTTTATCTCCCGATTGGGGATCACCAATGCCATATCATCTTTTTGCAGAATCTTTCCCAGTTCCTGTCCCCGAACCTGTGTTAAGTATCCGGTAAGATAAAGCACGCTCCAAAAATTCCCCTCCGAAGCGTAAAGTTCCCGGTATGTCAGATCGGTCTCTATCTTTTCGACAATATAATTCCCAGCCAAAAGCATTTCCAGCTTCTGTGTAACCGCATCCCCGATATGATTGATAAAAGAACGAATAATACTGTTGCTGCTGGAATTTTTCCAATACCCCACAGGACGAAAATCAGGATTTAAACAGAGATTTTTTACATGATTCATCACGTCCCATGGACAGTAAATATCAAATGCACCAAAGTGATATCCGTCATACCACTCTTTCATCTCCTCCTCATGGCCTGTCAGGCCTGTATCCTTAAGGAGTCTGTCCACTTCCGCCTGTGTGAATCCAAAATATTCATTAAGCCTTGTTTCGGAAATGGTATCTGATACAAAGTTATTGGTTCCTGTAAAAATACTTTCCTTTGTGATCTTTAAGCATCCGGTAATAACGGCAAATTTCAGGTGATCATTATCTTTAATCGCGCTGCTTATCATGGGACTGATAATCTCCAGCATGCTCTTATAGTAATCCGCGCTGTCTAAGCTGTCTTCTTTTGCTTTTGCAATAGGAACATCATACTCATCCAAAAGCAGTATGACAGGCTTTCTATAGTGGACATGGAGCATTCGAAGAAGCAGCGCGACCCCTGTTTTCACTTGCCCTCCTGTTGGCTTACCGTCTACCGTATCTGCCAGCTGTAAAAATACTTTCCTGTCATTTTCATTGACCAAATGGCTGTCTTTTAAATAGTAGTGAGTATTGCACGCTTTTGCCAGAACATCCCGCAGCATCTCATAGGCGCTGTCAAATGTATTGCCTCCAACATCTTTAAATGTCAAAAATAAGGTGGGATACTGATTCATCCAGTTTTTACATAACTGCGCATTTTTTGCTATGGTAAGCCCCTGAAACAACTCACTGCTGTCTTTTCGAATATCAAAAAACTCTGCCAGCATACTCATAGCCAATGTTTTGCCAAACCTGCGGGGACGTGTGATCAAGGTAACTTTTGTTCCGTCTGTCTTTAAAAGCTCCTCAATAAGGCCTGATTTATCAACAAAGTAGTAGTTTTCTTGTCTAATTTCCGCAAAATTCGAAGTTCCAACCGGAATATGGATATTGCCCATCCAGCCTCACGTTCCTTTCAAAGGGTGAGAACACCCGTTTCTTTTCCTTATGGTATCATATCATGACAGGATGGGCAAGAGGGAATCATCTCCCCAAAATCACCCCCTCAATCTCCACATCCTCCTCTATCATCCCATTTTCCTTCATAAACCGCTCCGTCTTCTTCATGGCCTCAATATCCGAATCTTTTATAGTCATATCAAAGTCATACAGAGGATACATCTCTTTCACAGCATCCACTGTCAGCTCCGTCTCTTTGGCCGCTGTCTCCATAACCGCGTCCTCATTGGCCTCAATATAATCCAGCACCTGTTTCTGGGCTGCCAGAAATGTCTCTATCTCCTCCGGGTGCTCCTTGGCGTACTTACCTCCCACTGCCACCACGATGGTGGCCTCTGTCAGTCCCTCTCCGTCTGTCACCACCTGGAATCCGTCTTTTTCCGTATTGTAAGCCGCAGGTCCCGCCAGAAGGGCCGCATCCACACTGCCGCCCATAAGAGCTGCCTGGGAATCCGGGATGCCCATGGAGAGAAATTCAATATCATGTTCCGTCATATTGCCGCTGGCCAGATACGCGGTCAGAAGTTCATGGAGAATGGTCCCTTTCGGGCCTGCCACTTTCTTTCCCCGCAGATCTTCCGGCGACTGGATGGAGCCGTCCTTGCTAAAAAGCTTAAAGGCTTTGGGAGAGCGGCTGTATGTGCTTATGATTTTAATATCCAGTCCATTGGACGCCGCCAGGATTACCGATGTGGCTCCCACCGCGTACAAAAACTGGATATCCCCGGATGCCAAGGCCTGGGTCTGCTCCGGACCGGTGGTCAAATCGGAATACCCCACCTCATACCCCAGTTTCCCAAATGCCTCCGCAAAAATCGCCTGGTCTTTTTCCACAATAGAAGGCACGTTGAGCGGTGATTTCACATATGTCACCATAATCGTTCCTTTTGTCCCGGCTTTCGCGTCTTCTTTGGGCTGGGATTCTGGCTGGGATCCTGACTGGGACTGTGCCTCAGTCTGGGCTTTGGTCTCCCCGCCCTGTTCCCGGCCGCTTTCCTGCTGCCCTGCCGCCCCGTTCCCCTGGTCCGCCAAACTGCCCTGATCTTTCGTCTGCCCGCCGCAGCCTGCCAGCACTCCAACACTTAACGCGGCTGTCAATATCCATGCAATCCATTTTTTCATCTCATTTTACTCCTCTCATCCGCTTTTTCCAGCTCCCCGACAATCCCCCTCTTGATCTCCCCCATCTCCTCTGTAAGCAGATCTCTGGGGTAGGGAATCGTTCCCAGGTCATATTCTTTTCTGCATCTTCCGTCCTCCAGGATAACCACCGTTTTCCCAATGGTCAGCGCCTCATCAATGCTGTGAGTCACAAACAGAATCCCTTTTTGTTCTGCCTGGTGAATCTTCAAAAGTTCTGTCTGCATCTGTCCCCTGGTAAAATAATCCAAAGCCGCAAAGGGCTCATCCATTAAAAGGTAATCCGGCTCATAGGCCAGCGCCCTGGCAAGGGCCGCCCTCTGCTGCATCCCGCCGGAAAGCTGGGACGGGTATGCATCCTCAAATCCTTTCAAATTTGTCAGCTCCAACAGATAATCAAGATGTCTGTTCTCTTTCCTGCGTCTGCCTCTCCCCTGCCTCTTTCCGGTCCCAAAAAGAATATTGTCTCCCACAGTAAGCCATGGCATGAGCCGGGGTTCCTGGAAAATAACCCCTAACGTTCCGTCGGATTCCATTTCCACGGTTCCTCCGTCCGCCTGTTCCAGCCCTGCAACCAGACGCAGAAGGGTGGTTTTTCCACATCCGCTGTGTCCCAGCACCACCGTAATCCCATGGTTATCCACATCCAGGTTCAGATTTTTCAACACCTGGACCCGCTTTGCGACAACCTGATATTCTTTACATAAATCCCTGATTTTCATGTGCCGCCGCTCCCTCTGTCCTCTCTCTTACAGCCATCCGGCTGATCAGCGCCTGAAACAACCGGTCGCAGGCAATCCCCACCGCCCCTATGGTGAGAATCCCTGCCACCACTTTATCGGACCGGGACATTTGCTGGGCGTCCAGAATCAGATACCCGATTCCTCTGGACGCCGCGATCATCTCCGCGCCGATAATGGCCCGCCAGCTGTATCCAAGTCCCACTTTCATGCCAATAAGAATATCCGGAACGGCCCAGGGAAGGACGATCCTGGTAAACTGCCTCCACCTTCCAAACCCAAAGGCCCGGCCTACTTCCAAAAGCTTTTTGTCAATGGAAAGAAAGCCTTTTCGGATATTGAGATACATGGGAAAAAAGGACGCCAGCACGATAATAATGATCTTGGAGGTCTCCCCAATGCCGAACCACAAGATCAACAGGGCGATCAGGCTGATCGGCGGAACATTCCGCATAAACTCCAAAAATCCTTTGTAATACTCTTCCATTCCAGGCAGCTCATAGGCTGCCGTTCCCCCGGCAAATGCCAGCAGAAAGGCAATGGAAAATCCCTGAACGACCCGCCTTAGACTGACAAATATGTGCTGCCACAGCACGCCGCTGTCCATCATAGCCCACAAAGCCCCGGCCACTTTGCCCGGCGGCGGCAGGATGTAGGAACTCCAGATACCGGACCAGGAGGCCGCCTGCCACACGGCCGCCAGAAGCATGATGCCAAGAACCTGTTTCCCCCAATGTTTCATGTCTCCTTCCCCGCGTCCAACAATGAACAGATATGGGGAAATGGCTCCAGGCTCCGCCGCAGGATTCCGTGGACATGGGCAATAAGGATTCCGTAATTGGTCATGGGGATATTCTGCTGCCTGGCACAGGCCTGACGGTACTCCATCTCCTTCTCATTGAGCATACACCCGCCGCAGTGGACGACTAACCGGTACGGGGAAAGGTCTTCGGGAAATTCCGTGCCGGAAGTAAAGGAAAATTCCGGCTCTTTTCCCGTATACTGCCGAATCCATGCCGGAAGTTTTACGGTGCCGATATCGCCGCATTGGCGGTGGTGGGTACACCCTTCGGCTATGAGAATGGCATCCTTGTCCTGAATTTTGTCCAGCCCGCAGACGCCCTCCACAGCCTGGGCCAGATTTCCTTTGTATCTAGCAAATAAAATGGAAAATGAGGTGAGACGGATCTCCTTTGTCACCATGGCCGATACTTTTCCGAATGCCTGGCTGTCTGTGATCACCAGTTTTGGCTTTTTCCCAAGAGTTTTAAGGGCCGCCTCCAATTCGGTCTCACGGACAGTCACAGCCATGCACCCGTGGTCAAGTAATGCCCGTATGGTCTGCTGCTGGGGAAGAATCAGCCTTCCCTTTGGAGCCGCTTTGTCAATGGGGGTTACAAGGATTACAAGGTCTCCGGGATTTACCAGGCCTTCCAGCAGATCTCTCTCCTGCCTGTGGGGAATCATGGAACCTAAAAGATTTTTCAGCTCTTCGATTCCGGTCCTGTTGGCAGCGCTGACCCAGAGGCGGTTTTCAAATGCGTCTGTCCGCCCCTCTTCCTGTGCCGGACTTTTCCTGACCAGGTCTGCCTTGTTAAACACCACCACATAGGGAATCTGTTTTTTCCGAAACAGCTCTGTCATCCGGCAGTCTTCTTCTTTCATCCCCTCACAACCGTCCACCACCAGGACTGCCAGATCGGTTTTGTTCAGCACCTGGCGGCTTTTCTTTACCCGCAGTTCTCCCAGCTCCCCCTCATCGTCAATGCCCGGGGTGTCGATCATGACCACCGGGCCCAGGGGAAGCAGCTCCATGGTCTTGTAAACCGGGTCTGTAGTGGTTCCCTTTACCTCTGAAACTACTGCAAGATTCTGTCCGGTGACCGCGTTCATCACGCTGGATTTTCCCGCATTCCTCCTTCCGAAAAATCCTATGTGGATTCTCTCCGATGCAGGGGTTTCATTTCTTCCCATTTTCCTATCCCTCCCTTTTTTTGCTTCCATTTCCAGATTTAGGTCCTCTACCGCTTTCCAAGCCATACCCGGCCCGATCTCCCCTGCTGCACACCACCCTGTAACCTATGGATTCCATGGACTGTTTCAGATAACTGAGATTTTCCGCTGCCTCTGACCCGGTACAAAGTTTTTTGTCGTAAAGCTGGTACTTATCTCTCACATTTGACGGGGAAAGGTTTGGCATGACCACATTGGCCCCTGCCAGCATCCCCCTCTCACGCCCGTCCTGTTCAATGGTTCCCAGCGCCGTGGTGGCGGGAAGGAGAACCTGGGGAAGAAGAAGCCGGACAACAGCCAAAAGGCGCAGCGTCTGATCTACGGTTCCTGCTTTTTTGCCGGAAAACGGCGTTTCACAGTGAGGGATAAAGGGGCCGATTCCCACCATGTCCGGCTGCAGCTCCCGTAGAAACTCCAGATCTTCCAGGATGCATTCCACGGTCTGGCCCGGACTTCCCACCATCATGCCGGCTCCCACCTGAAAGCCGATCTCCTTTAAATCCCACAGACACCGTTTTCTGTTTTCCAGAGACATCTCTTTTGGGTGAAGCTGCCCGTAGTGAGCATCATTGGCTGTCTCATGGCGGAGAAGATACCTGTCGGCTCCTGCCCCATAGAGCATCTCATAGGACTTCCGGCTTCGCTCCCCTACGGAAAGGGTCACGGCGCAGTCCGGATAAGTTTCTTTTATGGCTGCCACCATCCTGGCAAGACGCAGATCCGTGTAAAACAAATCTTCCCCGCCCTGAAGCACAAAGGTCCTGAATCCCAGTTCATATCCCGTTTTACAGCAGGCAAGGATTTCCTCCGCTGTCAGGCGATACCGCGCAGCCTTGTGGTTGCTTCTGCGGATTCCGCAGTAGTAGCAGTCGTTTTTGCAGTAATTGGTAAACTCAATCAGCCCGCGAATGTATACGTCCTTTCCATACCAGGTCTCTCTTACCTGTCTGGCCTGGGCGTACAGCTGCTGTTCCAGGTCCTTATTGGTTGTCTCAATCCATTCTCTCCACTGCTCTCTGTCCCCGGTTTTGACCATTATCGTCACCTCCTTTTGATGCTGTCCTTTGGGCATTTCAAAGCAAAAACATTCTTCCACGCAAAAAAATGTACCCAAATGGGTACACTGACAGACTTATCCCGGTTATTCGCAATTTTACTCCTTTGCCTTCCTACTTGGATTCTTCCTTGTGTCAGTGCATGGGTTTGATTTTTAAGTCTTCCTTGGCTTTGGGGTAAGTTGGTGTGCTCACGCCGCAGTAACAGGAAGCGTTATTATTTTAAATCAATTTTTTGGGAAAGTCAACGGGGTTATCTAAAGATGATTTATCCAAATGCAAAACATGTGTAACAGTTCAAATAACCCTTGAACCGTTACAAACATGTTACTTTTCCGCCCCGTGGACTGTAACCAAAACATTGTAGTTTTCTTAGAATTTGTACAGTATCCAACAGCGATACTGACGTCCTGATTACAGTAGTTGGTACTGTACCGTTTGTCCTCTGCCGCAGTTGTTTCCATTTGGGAAACAACTGCTTTTACCCGTAATTCGCCGTTGTCGGTTTTACAAAACAGGATTTCCCTCATACGCTGTCCGGTCAAAAATACCGGAAAATGGCAGCCCCAGCTTTGCAACGGAGTTATCGTCCAAATCTCTCAGTTTTTCTCTGAATGTATTATCCTTGCAGCAATAAGAACACTTCTCACAAACTCTTCCCCCACCTAATTTGCTTTTATCCATATCAGAACAGGACTTTATCCAGCAATCGCCTATGGAATCCTTTGTCAGTTTGAATATCCCCTGTGTCTTTTGCAGCAAGCGGGTACATAGTATCGACGAAAATTTCTCTCTTGTCTTTATGTTGTTGAATCCATTACCGATTAAATGCCTCCACACGGAAAGATCGCGGCTTTTAAAATAATTTTTCCCAGATAAAATATCCTGTTGAATGGCCTCTACCTGTGGCATGTAGTGAATAAATCCCGGACCTAAAATGCTCTCAATCCCAGCGTAGCTTAAAAATAATTCTTCAAAACAGTAATACGTAGTATACCGAAAAACTACATCATATCTGCTGCATGTCCCTGAAATATCATGCAATAAAACCGGTACCGGCACTCCTGAAATGGATTCTACATGGTCAAAAAACAGGATAAAAACATCCCCAGGATTAAATGCCCTGCTCATGGCAAGAAATTTCGGAAGCAATTTTCTATTACCCTCAGAGGCTTCTAAAATATACGTTTCGCCTTTGCAACACTCTGCGATCACATGCCGGATAAATGTATATTCCGCTTTATCTTTCTCTCCCTCACATAAGAAGTGAAAAGTCAAAACCATCCCACCTCACTAAACATATATTTTAAGATTATTCTGTCGCCCTCTGTAATAAATTCCCCGTAATAATTGGGAGACAGGCCTAAAGGTAACGTTGTCCTTGCAAATATAAGATAAGAATTTTTCTTGTCTCTGCAAATAAAATCAACCAATTCATCTGTTAATATTAAGTCACCCCTGTCTATGATTATCAGAGTATCCCTTAAATCTTTCAAATCTTCTTTTAAAAAAATATTATCATATGCAATAACATTTGGATAATCTTCAAGGGCATTAAATCTACCGCTGTCTTTATCCGCCTTGATATAATTAACCAGCAGAGTCTTTCCTGTTGCGCTGTCACCTAACACCTGAGTAATTGGTTTTCGTATATCCAGATCAAACCTGATCTGAGAGGAGAATGTCCCTGTAAATCTGCCTGATCCGAAATCATACCTATTATCCATACATCACCACCCCTTCATACAGGGAATCACAGATGTTGCCATTCACACAGGCCGGAATATCCTGAAAAGTAAATAGCTGTGTAGCCTGCCGCAGCAAAAAGATACTTTCATTGTCTGCCAGCCGCTCTACAAAATCAAATAGAACTTCTAAAGCATTTCCTCCGCACTCTGTTATATCTAAAACGCGGTCTCCAAATTTCTCTCTGTTTTTTCTTAAATATAAATAGGATAACACAATTTTGCACCCGGTAGATAAATGGTGAATATCTGTAACACCAAACCTTGTCCGGATCGTTCCCAGTTTTTTATCTAATACAACTGCTGAGTCTATCCTTTCTAATGTTTCATTGCTGAATGGATCAAATTCAACCGTCGAAATGTACTTTTTGAAAAAGGATTCTGAATCACGGATAACGTTATTTTTATCCCATTTAGTAACGATATGGATCACGCAACCACTCCTTTCCTCACGCTCTAATATCATTATACTGTTTTATGGGAATTTTTCAAGTTATGTGTTTCTAAATGTCAAAGCATGTTGGAAAGGCAATACTCCATACTTCTTTGATTTTTTTCGATAAATATTTGTGAATTATTTATGAACGTGTTCATTTATGGTTGACAAAAGAATCGCTCATGACTATAATATAAATGAACTTGTTCATAAATAAATGAAAGAGGGGAGGTATTTATGAGGAAAAAGGATGATACCCTCCGTGACACGCTGCTGAGCCTGTCCCGTGAGATTGCGGACACAGAGGGCATTGAGGCTGTGAATATCCGCTCCATCGCCAGAAGGGCCGGGGTGGCCACGGGGACGGTGTACAATTATTTTTCCAATAAGGATGAGATTCTTCTTGCCCTGACGGAGGAATACTGGAAACAGACCCTGGCGGAGATGGGAGGCGCCATTACGGCTGACTCTTTCTGCGGCCAGGTGCAGGAGATGTTTTTCTTTTTGAAGGAGAGAATTGACCGATCTGCCGGGAAGCTGATGAACAGCCTTGGAGGCGTGGAGACAGCCGGTTTAGCCCGCATGGCGTCTATGCAGGCTGCCCTTGAGACTGCCTTTGTGTACCGCATGGACCAGGACCCAAAGATCCGCAAGGATGTGTGGGATAAGACTTTTACCAAAGAGCAGTTTGCCAGGTTTATTATGATGAACTTAATGATGCTGTTAAAGATGAAAGCGCCGGATATTGACTTTTTTCTTGCCCTTATCAGGCGCGCTGTTTATTGAGATTATAGGAAGGGGATATGATTATGCCGCAGGCGATTGGAGAAACTGTTTTTGATATTCTGTATCTTGGCTTTGCGCTGATTGCGGGGCTTACGATGGCTGTGAAGGGAAAAACCCGGCTGGTGAAAAAGGCGGGGATTATGGCCGCCCTTCTTGGGGCGGGGGATTCGTTCCACCTGGTTCCACGCTCCTATGCCCTCTGGACTTCAGGGCTGGAGGCAAACGCGGCTGCCCTGGGGATTGGGAAGTTTATCACTTCCATCACTATGACGATTTTTTATGTGATCTTGTATTATGTGTGGCGGGAATATTTTCAGGTGAAGGGCAGAGACGGGCTTACAAAAATTATGTGGGTCCTGGCCGCGCTGCGCGTCGGTTTATGCCTGCTTCCGCAGAATCAGTGGCTTTCTTACCGCCAGCCCCTTTTGTTCGGCATCCTGCGCAATGTGCCGTTTGCGGTGATCGGAGTCATTATAATCGTTATTTTTGCTCAGGAAGTGAAGAGGACGGGGGACCGCGCGTTTCGGTTTATGCCTCTGGCGGTGGGGCTTTCTTTTGGATTCTATCTTCCGGTGGTGCTGTTTAGCGGGGCGGCTCCCATTGTGGGCGTTCTGATGATACCGAAAACAATGGCTTATGTGTGGATTGTGCTCATGGGCTGGAACCTTTACAAAAAGGAGGAGGTACAGTGATGGTGAAGCGTTACGCGAATCTGGCTTTGGTTTATGGGATTGCGGCTATGGTGTTTGGGGTGTTTTACAGGGAATTTACCAAATTCAGCCATTTTACAGGCAAAACGAATCTGTCTGTGATGCACACGCATTATTTTCTGCTTGGAATGTTTTTCTTTCTTATGCTGATGGTGATTGAGAAGGTGTTCGCGTTTTCCGATAAAGGGGTTGGGAAAACCGTTGTTGTTTATCAGGTTGGGCTCAATATTACGGGGATTGGATTTCTTATGAGAGGTCTGACCCAGGTGTGGGGGACACAGCTGAGCAGAGGAATGGATGCTTCGATTTCCGGGATTGCGGGGATTGGGCATATTTTGATGGGGGGTTGTATGATTGTCTTGTTAATGAAGATTCGGAAGGGGGCAACGTAAGGGGAATATAACAAAAAACGAAATGTCGATTCCCTTCTTGAAATTTTTGCCGTACCATGCGATAATGAAACTTACAAATCTTTTATGAGCCTGACAATCCTGTCAATATATGACAGGCACATTTACCATCCCTGACGCAGGCCGCCTCCCAACGGCAGATTTTAGAGCTAAGTACGCAGAAAGGAATCGCCATGACCCCACCTATCCTTCACCAATACACCATCCTTGTAGATTTTCTGGGAAAAACACTGGGCCCGGACTATGAAATTGTACTTCATGACATCACTGCCGAGCCCAGCAGAATCATTGCAATTGCCAACGGCCACATAAGCGGCCGGGTCATAGGAAGCCCCACTACCAATTCCGCGTTGCAGACATTGGCGGCCAACCCCTATAAAACTAATGATTTCCTATACAACTATCAGATATCAACAAAAGACGGACGTATCCTTCGGGCCTCTACCATGTTTATAAAAGATGATGACGGAAATCCCATCGGACTTCTGGGGATTAATTTTGACGATGCCCGCTATCGGGAGCTTTGTACAAAAATGCTCTCTGTCATCCATCCTGACCAGTTTTTAAAACCACCCCTTATTCCATTTTCGACCGTTCCTGCATCCCCGGAAGGTATTTCTCTGCAGCCCTATACCCTTACGGATGATTTCTCCATGGATATATCTACTCTAATGGAAAAATCCTTTGACAGCGTTACCGCCTCTTTAAGCACTCCAATGGAACGTTTAAACCAACAGGAAAAACGTGATATCGTTCAAAAGCTTCAGGAACGGGGGATGTTCAAGTTAAAAGGTGGAATCTCTTTTGTGGCTAAACGACTTTCCTGCTCCCCCGCAACCGTATATCGCTACTTAGGCGAGCTGGAAAATTAATTTTAGGCAAGTTTAACGGTGTTCCCATTTCCGCCGCCATTTGGGCCTTTCCCAAATAGCGGTGTTTTTATATGTTTTCTATATTTTTTACGTGAAATACCTGCCTTTTCTGTGCTTTTTATCCCATAAAAATATAAGAAAAATATTATTATGATGATATTTTCTTATATTTTTGTTGACTTCTCACAATCAATATATTATAATTCCCTCATAGAGATGATAAAACAGCCAATCCTATGGATGTGAAAAGGAGGATCGCATCCATGTGCCAGTCTCAATTGATTCCCAACTGAACCAATCCTGCTGATGTTCTGAAAAAGCCGGAGAAGAAGGGAATCGCAAGGTTTTCAGGCAAGACTTTACGGACCTGTACCTGGCCCCTTCCCATGTCTCCCTACAAGAAACTAAATGAATACCATTTAAAATTTCCAAGGGTTGGCGGCCAGGTAAAAAATGGAACCGAATTTTGCCTGTATATTTGTTATTATGTGGAATTTTAGTGAAAAACTAAGTTTAAAGATTAAAAACAGTCAGGAGGAAAAACATATGAAAAAAAAGTTAGCGCTGCTATTAGCATCATCCATAGTTCTCACTACATTGGCCGCCTGTGGAAACGGTAATAACAGTAAAACCGATAATCCTGAATGGAAAGGCAGTGTGGCCATGGTCATGCCTGGTCTGATTACAGATGAAGCATTTAATCAATACACATACGAAGGCATGGTAAGAGCCAGCAAAGAACTTGGCATCAAGACAGCCTACAGAGAGGAAGTTGCGCAGGATGAACAGATTGAAGTGCTCCGCCAGTTTGCGCAGCAGGGATATGAGACGATTATTGGACAGGGCGGGCAGTTTGGCGAGGCCCTGCAGACAGTGGCCAAAGAATTTCCTGATAAAAATTTTATTTTCAGCGTAGCGACAGATACTGGCGGCGTTCCCAATCTGACGGCTTCCACAGTCAGTTACAGCCACGCTGGTTATTTAGCCGGTATTATGGCCGCATCGGCCACGAAAAATAAAAAGGTGGCATTTATCACAGGCGAGTGGTATGACCCCCATCGTCAGATGGAGGCAAGTTTTTACAAAGGCGTTGAATATGTTGACCCAAGTATTGAGTCAACGGCTATAACCACCGGTTCCTGGTCCGATGTTACTAAGGCCAGGGAGGCATCTCTCGCGTTAATCGCCAGCGGTTATGATGTATTGTTTTTCAACCTGGACGCAGCCTATGTAGGCGTTCTGGCGGCAGCCCAGGATTCCAGCGATGTGTATGTGGTTTCTGCTGTTGTGGACTCGTCTGATCTTGCGCCTGACGTAACCATTGGAAGCGTTGTATTTAACTGGGAAGAATTAGGGTATCAGGAGTGTACCGGTTCTCTTGCGGACGGAGGTACCCATGTACTGGGAATTGCCGACAACGGCATCATTCCTGTGACTACAGATTTACTCCCTGACGAAGGCAAAGCAGCTGTGGATACGGCTGTAGAGGACTTAAAAGCCGGAAAAGTCGATATTGATCCTTGACATCTTATACTGTAGGCAGCATCCTTTGCGGATGCTGCCTATTAAAAAAGGAGGCGAACTCATATGGAAGAACCTAAATTTGCTTTACAGATGACTGATATTACAAAGCGTTTTCCCGGCGTTCTGGCAAATGACCGTATCAGTCTTGATTGTAAGAAAGGGGAAGTTCTGGGACTGTTGGGGGAAAACGGCGCAGGTAAGACAACGCTGATGAACATCTTATATGGAATGCATCAGCCAGACAGCGGAAAAATCCTCATAAATGAAAAAGAAGTAGAAATTACTTCTCCTTCAAAAGCTATTGAGCTTGGTATCGGCATGGTTCACCAGCACTTTAAGCTGGTGGAAACCCTTACGGTTTTAGAGAATATTGTCCTTGGCATTCCTTCAAATAAAGTATTTCTTGACCTGGAGCCTATACGCAGGCGGCTCTTGGAACTGTGCCAAGAGTATGAATTGTATGTAGACCCGGACGCCGAAGTGTGGAAACTGCCTGTGGGCCAGCAGCAGTGGGTGGAAATCCTGAAGGCTCTGTACAGAAATGCCCAGGTTTTGGTACTGGATGAACCTACTGCTGTTCTGACCCCTTCTGAAAGCGACCAGCTGTGCCGCGCGATCCGGCGCCTTACAAGTGAAGGCCGCTCTATTATTTTTATCAGCCACAAACTGAGGGAGGTGGTGGAGATCACGGACAGGGTTACGATTATCCGTGACGGAAAGCTGGTGGGAACCATACCTACCTCAGAGGCGACTCAGGCAAAACTGGCCAACATGATGGTGGGACGTCCTGTTTCGATCGACCGCCGGCCCCGCCCGGCTCTACAACAGAAGAAGCCGGTGCTGGTTATGAAGGATGTAAATGCTCTTGACGAGCGGGGCATTCAGGCTTTAAAAAACTTTAATCTGACGGTTTATGCCGGCGAGATTGTTGGGGTTGCCGGAGTGGACGGCAATGGACAGAAGGAACTGGCAGAATGTATTTCCGGCCTTAAAAAACCGGTAAGCGGAACGATTTCTGTCAATGACACCTTGATTACAGATGTTGTAGCGGACCCGAAGTTTATCGGGTTTATTCCTGAAGATCGGCAGAAAACCGGACTTGTGATGGATTTCAGCGTTGCCGAAAATCTGATTATCAAAGAGTACCATAAGGAGCCTTACGCGGAAAAAAGGCTTCTTAAGCTTCAAAATATTAAAAGGCATGCCCAGGACATGATTAAAAAATACGGTATCAAGACCCCAACAGACACGGTTAAAGTAAGCACGCTCTCCGGAGGCAACCAGCAGAAAGTCATTATTGCCAGAGAACTGGACTCGGAACCGATTCTGGATATTGCATGCCATCCCACCCGCGGCCTGGATATGGGGGCCGTCGCAGGTGTTCATGACGTGTTAATGAAAGAGCGCGAGCGCGGGGCTGCCGTCCTGTTTGTCTCTGCTGAGCTGCAGGAGATTCTGGCTTTAAGCGACCGCATCATTGTATTATTCCGGGGGGAAATCATGGGCGAGGTAGACGGAGATACAGCGGATGCCTTTACCATTGGCCAGCTGATGTTAGGACAGGCACTGGAGGAAAAAACATGAAAACAGAAAAAAAAGTAAACATTATCTTATCCGGGTCCCGGACCCTTATCGGCATCACCCTGGGGCTTTTAACCAGCGGCATTCTTATTGCATTGTCCAATGCCAATCCTCTGGTGGCTTATGGGGCTATGCTTAAAGGCGCATTTGGAGATATCTATGCTTTCTGTAATGTGCTTGTACGAGTATCTCCTTTGCTTTTAGGCGGCATGGGGGTTGCCATCGGCAATAAAGCAGGCATCTGGAATACGGGTATTGAAGGATATATGTACCTGGGGGCTATTGGTTCAGGGCTTGTGGCGATCCAGGACTGGGGACTTCCCTCTGCCCTTCATATTCTTCTTGCTGTTATTGTGGGGATGGCTTTCGCTGCTGCCTGGGGGCTGATTCCCGGATACTTAAGAGCCCACAGGGGCGTCAATGAAGTTACCTGCACCATTATGCTGAACTATGTTGCAATCTATCTGACCAACTGGCTGGTATCAGATGCCGGATTCTTTGCGGAATCAGGCGCGTTTTTCCCTATGTCAAAACTGTTTCAGGGCAGCGCGCAGCTTCCGATTTTATTGAGAGGCACAAGCCTGCATCCGGGAGTTTTTGTGGGGATTATTGTCTGCCTGATATTCTTCTTTCTTTTGAAGTATACTCCTTTTGGTTTCCGCACCCGCATGCTTGGAGGAAACCCCAATGCTGCCCGCTACAGCGGAGTGAATATTAAAAAGCAGATTATTCTTGTTATGGTGCTGGGAGCAATGCTGGGCGGCCTGGGCGGAGCCATTGAGGTTATCGGCTTAAGGCACCGGGTATACAGCGATTTTGTTACCGGGGTCGGCTATGAATGTATCGCTGTAGCGCTTCTGGCCGGGGGAAATCCTGTCGGCGTTATTTTTGCCGGTTTCTTCTTTGCGATACTGAAAGTAGGCGGCGCGACCATGTCCATTGAAACCGGCGTCAGTTCATCCATGACCAGCATTATTATGGCTTTATGCGTGCTGTTTGTTATTGGCGTCGGATTGACAGACAACCATCGGGTTAAGAAAAAATCAAATAAAGCCGGCGCCGTGACTGTCGTTAAACAGAAGGAGGAATAATTATGTCATATGATATTATCATTAGCTGGCTGCAAGCGACTCTGCGCTGGTCTGCTCCCCTGCTTTTAGTAGCTGTCGGCGAAATATTTTCTGAGCGTTCGGGAATTATCAATATGGGAATTGAGGGCATCATGCTGTGCGGGGCATTGTGCGGCATTGCCGCCTCGTTCTATTCGGAAAGCATTCTCGTGGCAGTGCTGGCAACCACAGCCCTTGGGGCCATAATGGGCCTTGCCGTGGCTTATCTGACCGTATCCCGACGCACAAACCAGGTCGTTACAGGGCTTATGGTAAATATGCTTGCCACCGGGGCCACCAACCTGCTGTTTGCCATGATGTCGGAAACCCGAAGCACCCGTGTAGGCACATTCCCCATTATATTTCCTCAGGCAATGCAGAGAATACCGGTTTTAGGTAAAATTTTCTTTTGCCAGCCCATTAGCACCTGGATCGCTTTTATCCTGCCTTTTATAGCTGCGGTTGTGCTGTATAAGACCAAGTGGGGGCTGAATGTGCGGGCTGTGGGGGATCATCCTCAGGCAGTTGCTACAGCCGGGCTTTCTGTTATAAAGATTAAGTATCAGGCAGTGATCTGCAGCGGTATCTTCGCTGCTTTAGGGGGATGCGTGCTAACCTTGGGAGAAGTAGGCTATTTCGCATCCGGAGGAATGACCGGGGGAAGAGGATTTATTGTAATGGCCGCCGTTGTAGTGGGAGGATGGGACCCCCTTAGAACTGCTATTGCCTGTATTATCTTCGGTGCGGCGGATGCGGCCCAGCTCCGTCTCCAGGGAATGGGCTCTGTGATTCCGTATCAGTTTTTACAGATGCTGCCTTATCTGATTACTGTTGCCGCTCTCACTGGCATGGTTAAGAGTTCTCGTGTACCAAAAACCTGGGGCGCTGCCTATGACCCTGACAGCCATTAAGGAATCTTTAAGGAGAGAAATGAAACGATTATTGATTGTTAACCCAAACAGCTCTGATAAAATGACCCAGGATATCAGAAACACCGTGTCTTATGGGATTGATAAAGATTTTTCAATTGATGTAACTAAAACCCCAAACAGCCCTGATGTTTTAGAAAGCTTTGCTGATTATACAGAGGCTGGCAGGGAAGTGATCGCTTTCCTGAAAAGTATGACGGCTCAGGGAACATTTCCATATGACGGAGTCCTATTAGCCTGCATGGGGGATCCCTGTTTATATGGGGTTAAGGAGGTGTGTCCTGTCCCCCTTATCGGTATTGCGGAAGCGGGTATTTCTACCGCACTTTTAACTGGTTACAAATTTTCTATTCTGGCTTCCTCCAATAAGGCGAAACCGATGATGGAATCCATGGTCATGACCTATGGACTTACGGCCCGTCTTGCTTCTGTCGAGACGTTTGGCGTTCCGATTGAGGATTTTATGCAGGATGAAAAAAGGCTGTGTACTTATATTAGGGAAGCCTCGAAAAAGGCTGTCATCAATGGGGCTGATGTGCTTTTGCTTGGATGTGCCGGCATGACCATGGTTCAGAACAGACTTTCTGAATTATCGGATATTCCTGTTATTGACCCGATTAAAGCCGGCCTGGAACAGCTGAAAGGGATTTTAAGAGGCGGTTTCTCTGTTTCCCGCAACGGCCTTTATGCCTGAACCGCATGCTGGACGGCGGAAAGAAAGGAAATGATTATGTCAAAAATGATTATAAAAAACGGCGCCCTGGTATCTTCCGGTAACGTCTGCAAAAAGGATCTTTATATTGAAAATGGAACGATTAAAGCCGTCGGAGAGCCTGGATATTTTCTGGATGAGGAAAAAAATGCCGAAGAAATTTACGATGCAAAAGGAAATTATGTGCTTCCCGGACTTATAGAACCTCATATGCATATAAAAGCTCCTTTGGGAGGGATTGTTGACATTCTGGATTTTGACAGCGCCAGCGTATGCGCAGCCTATGGCGGGGTTACTACGTTTATGGATTTTTCTTCTACGCTTCCGGGGGATTCCCTGAAAGCCGCTGTAAAGGCGCGGAGGGAAGAGATGCAGATCTCCAAACTTGATTATTCTCTTCACTGCAAAGTGGTAAATCTTGCGGATGCCCAGGATATTGCCGACGCCATGGCTGCGGATGCTGCCTTTGCAAAGGATAAAAACGAAAGAACTATGGCCGCAGTTAAAGAGGCCGCTGAAAGAGTTAACGCCCAGGTTAAAGCCAGACTGGAAGAAATTCCGGATATTGTTAAAAACGGAAAAATCCCTACGTTTAAGCTTTTTATGACGTACCGGAAAGCTAATGTTATGATTGACGACGTTTCTATGCTTAAGGTCATGGCTGCGGTCAGGGATGCAGGGGGCCGATGCGGATTTCATGCAGAAAGCAATGCTATTGCAGAGTATAATGAAGAACTTTTTGAGCAGGAAGGCAAGCTGGATTGGAGCTATTTTCCAGAATACAAAGGAAATCTATGTGAAGCGGAGGCAGTCCGCCGGGTGCTTTACTATGCGCAGCTTCTCAAAGCTCCCGTATATTTTTTCCATCTCTCTACAAGGGAAGCTATTGAAGCAGTAAAGGAGGCTCGGAAAAATGGGGTTGACGTGATTGCGGAAACCTGCTGCCATTATCTGGCCTTTACAAAAGAGAAAAATGAAGGGAAAGACGGGATCCTTTATCTCATGAGTCCTCCGCTGCGCACAAAGGATGATCAGGAGGCTTTATGGCAGGCTGTTAAAAATGACGATATCAAGATCGTAAGCTCTGACAACTGCACATTTCCCCGCGCCATGAAGGAAGCTCCATTGACGGACAATAAACCGGATTTCCGCAAGCCGATCAGCGGCGTTTCCGGCCTGGAGGAACGGTTTGGGGTTCTGATGAGGGCTGTTAATGAGGGGAAAATCGGAATTCAGGATTTAGTCCGTGTTGCCTGCGAGAATCCTGCGGTCTATTTCGGATGCGGAAACCGCAAAGGATTCCTTAAAGAGGGATATGACGCAGATATTGTTGTTGTGGACAGAATGAAACGGGTTACTTTAAACAGGGAATCCCTTCATTATCCTGAGCAGCTGGAATATGCCCTGTATGAGGATGTTGAGGTCATGGGGTATCCTGTCACGACAATCCGCCGGGGAGAGTATCTTGTGAAGGACGGCATTTATAACAAGAATGCTTCCTGCGGTCTTTTTATTGAGAGAGAACTTGTTTAAATTGGAGAGCCGGGGGCTGTTGGATCTGTATGGCAGCCCCCTCTTCTTTCTTCTTATGTCGCTTTCTCCCTATTTCTAAAATACACATAAAACCCAACGCAGATCACCGCCGAAAGCAGGGACCCAAGAGGCGCTGCCCACCCCATGGGGTACAGGTTTTCCGGGAACATCCTGCTGGCCATGTAGGAGCCTGGGATTCGGATCAGCAGAATGGATATGATGTTATGGATAAAGGAGATCAATGATTTCTGGTCCCCGCAAAAGTAACCGCTGAAACAGAAATGCACGGCCGCAAAGATACAGTCAAAGGAGTAGGAGCGCATATAGGCGCAGCCTGCTGCCAGCACGGCTTCTTCTTTGGTAAACAGGCCGATCAGCGTGTGGGGCAGAACCTGATTGTACAGGCAGCACAGGATTCCCCAGCCTACGGTTATGATCAGGCCGTAATACAGGGACTTTCTGGCCCGCTCCGGTTTTCCGGCGCCCATATTCTGGGCAGTGACCGCGGAGATGGCGGACAGAAAGGAGGATGGCACAAGGAACATGAATCCGATAAGCTTTTCCACGATTCCCACGCTGGCCGCCGCAATAAGGCCCCGGCTGTTGGCGATTATGGTGATGACTACAAAGGCCACCTGAATCAGGCCGTCCTGAAGGGCAATGGGCGCTCCCACTTTCAGGATGTCGAACAGGATCTGGCGGCTGGGCTTCATGGTCTGGCAGTTCATGGCAAAGCCGAAATCTTTTTTCCGGAGCATTAAAAGGGCTGTCAGGACGCTGACTGCCTGGCCGCAGACAGTTCCCAGGGCGGCCCCTGAGGCTCCCATGCCAAGGAGGCCGATAAAGAGATAGTCAAGGACAATATTGACCACGCAGGCTACCGCCACAAAGTACATGGGGCTGCGGGAGTCTCCGGCCCCCCGAAACAGGCTGCTGATCACGTTGTAGGCAGTGATAAAGGGGATTCCCAAAAAGCAAATGCGCAGGTAGGCCACGGTTTCTTTTGCCGCCTCCTGGGGAGTGAGCATGACGCGGGCGATATTTCCTGCCAGCAGAAACAAGGTCACGGTCAGAAAACAGGCAAACCCGATGAAAAATACGGCGGTGGTACCCATGGTCCTGGCTGCCGCCTTCCCGTCCCCGGCTCCTACCGCGTGGCCGATGCGCACGGTGGTACCCATGGCAAACCCCAGAAGGATAACGGTGAGCATATGCATGACCTGGCTGCCGATGGACACGGCGGTGATGGTGGCGGAACCGTTATATAATCCGGTGATAAATAAGTCGGCCATTCCGTAAAAGGTCTGCATAAAGCTGGACAGCAGATAGGGAAGGGCAAAAAAGATCAGGGTTTTGCCTATACTTCCGGTGATCAGCTTGTTCTTTTCGTTCATGGTTTTTATCCTCCCAGATTTTTTCTGATAGTTATGGTAACGTGATGTTAAAAAGTAACAGTTCAAGGGTCATCTGAACTGTTACGTTAAAAACGGTTCCCATTATAGCATAGGCGAATCCAACTTTCAACAAGAAACTTTTATACATTAAAGCAGTATTCGCTCTAAAGTATCAGATCACCTGGGGAATTTTTTGCTTTAAAGTTGAAAGACTTGTCAACATTCTGTATAATGTGATCAGGGTAATGTCTGGCCTGACCGGCCATACAAAAATTAATCGGACTTGTGGAGTGGTGTACGGGATGGAAAAAGCAAAGAATCGGTCGCGGAAATTAAATATGGAAATGGTATCGGTTATCATGGCTCTGGCATGGCCTACCATGCTGGAACAGCTGATGCAGACTGCGGTACAATATATTGACACTGCCATGGTGGGTTCTCTGGGAACCCAGGCAACGGCGGCGGTAGGGGCTACCAGCACGGTAAACTGGCTGATCGGCAGCACTATCTCGGCTCTCAGCGTGGGGTTTCTGTCTTTTATCGCCAGGTCCTGCGGGGCGGGGGATGAGGAGTCGGCGAAACGGTCTGTGTCCCAGGCTGTTCTTGTGACGGCGGTTACCGGAGTTATTTTTACGGCCCTGACTCTGGGGTTGAGCGGGTATGTGCCTGTGTGGATGCAGGTGGATCAGAGTATTCAGGCATTGGCAGCCCGGTATTTCTTTATTTTATATGTGCCCATGCTTCCCAGGACAGCCAGCATTATTTTCGGCACAGTGCTGCGGGCGGCGGGGGATACAAAGACTCCTATGAAAATCGGGGTGGTTGTGAACCTGATCAATGTGGTTCTGAATTTTCTTCTTATTTATCCTGTCAGGCCTGTGCGCGTGCTGGGTGTTTCTTTTACCATGCCCGGAGCGGGGATGGGGGTGATCGGGGCGGCTGTGGCCAGCGCCGTGGCATTTACGGTGGGCGGTATCTGTATTACGGCTGTGGTCTGGAGGCATCCCAGGATTTCGCCTAAGGGGCAGAGTTTTCGGCCGGATGCCAGAATCCTTGGCCCCTGTCTGCAGGTTGCGTTTCCCAATATGCTGCAGCGATTCGGAACGTCTCTGGGGTATGTGGCTTTTGCCTCCATGATCAATTCTCTGGGTGAGCTTTCTACGGCAGCCCACACCATCGCCAACACGGTGGAGTCGGCTTTCTATATTCCCGGGTACGGGATGCAGACCGCGGCAGCCACTTTGGCAGGCAATGCTTACGGGGCTCACGATGAGAAGCGGATGAAGGAACTGGCAGCCATGTTTATTCCTATTGAAATCGGGCTGATGATCGTTTCCGGCGGGGCGCTGTTTCTGCTGGCTCCCGGACTTATGAGGATTTTTTCGTCCAGTGAGGATGTGATCCTGCTGGGAAGTACAGTGCTGCGGATGGTGGCTGTCTCGGAGCCGTTTTATGGGTTTTCCATCATTATTGAGGGTATGATGCTGGGGGTTGGCAAGACGAAAGAACCGTTTGTGTTTAATATTATTGGGATGTGGGGGATTCGGATCGCGGGGACTTTTGTTTGTACTCAAATGCTGGGGCTGGGATTGGTGTCAGCCTGGGGGTGTATGATTGCTCATAATCTGTTTTTGTTTGGGATTTTCCTGGTTTGTTATTTGAATGGGGTGTGGAATCCGCTGCATGATAAGCATAATAAGCTTAGCTGAAAAGGGCTTTACATCTTTTCTTCGCTCCATTATAATATGAAGTAGCAGCTGTATTATAAAAATAATCATATAAAAGGGGTGAGTTGGAATATGACAGGCAAAGAGATTGTAAACTTAATCAGACAGCTTAGGCTTAGCGGTATGAGTGATACGAAAATACTTGATTTGATTGAGTATATAGAGACTCATGACCCAAAAGAACAAACTGAAAGTCAGAATGGGAACTAATTTTTAGAAGGTATTGACTGCTTATTGTATGCAATCATGATTTGCCCCTTCAGACATCGGCAAACTTGTTGACGTCTGGCGGGGCTTTTTCTGTTGGTTTATTGTGACTCCGTATGTAACGCTTATGCTTCCGGACTAGAGTGTGTTTGAAAAATGATTTGAATGGAGTATGGAATCCGCTGCATGATAAGCCATGAAAATTTGGCTTTAAATGCATTGACATTGTCAACACAAAAAAGATATACTATAGGTAAAACAATATGGGAGATGAACACTATGGCTAAGAGCGCAAACATCAATATCCGCATTGACCCGGAGATAAAATTAAGTGCTGAAAAGATATTTTCCAGTTTTGGGATTACGATCACAGACGCAATTAACATTTTTCTGCATAAATCCATTATGGAAGGCGGATTGCCTTTTGAGGTTAAACAGACACGATATAATGCTGAAACGGAGGCGGCTATGAAAGAGGCAAAAGCAATCATGAGCGGGCAAATCCAGGCAAAACGTTATTCCAGTGTCCGTGCTCTTTTTGATGAATTGGACACTGAAAAGGATGGGTAATAGCAAAACGGCCCTGTTTCCAGAGCCGTTTCACTAACCCAATCCCAATATCAAATCTTCGTCAAATACTCATGAATCCCTCTGGCTCCCGCCCGGCCTGCTTCCATGGCAAGGATTACCGTGGCGGCCCCGGTCACCGCGTCTCCTCCGGCGTACACGCCTTCTTTGCTGGTCTTTCCGCTTGCTTCCTCCGCCACAATACACTTTCTCCTGTTTACCTCCAGTCCTTTTGTGGTGCCGGAGATCAGTGGGTTAGGCGATGTTCCCAGGGACATAATAACCGTATCCACGTCAATGACAAATTCCGACCCTGCCACAGGCATTGGCCGTCTTCTCCCTGACGCGTCCGGCTCTCCAAGTTCCATGCGGATACACCGCATTCCTTTGACCCAGCCGTTGTCGTCTGTGAGAATCTCCGTGGGGTTGGTCAGGAGGTTGAAGATGATTCCCTCTTCTTTGGCGTGATGGACTTCTTCTGCCCTGGCGGGAAGTTCTGCCTCGCTTCTTCTGTACACGATATGTACATCGGCTCCCAGGCGCAGGGCGGTTCTGGCGGCGTCCATGGCCACGTTGCCGCCGCCTACCACCGCCACTTTTTTTCCTGCCGCAATGGGCGTGTCGTAGTCTTCCCGAAATGCCTTCATCAGATTGCTTCTGGTCAGGTATTCGTTGGCGGAGAATACGCCGTTGGCATTTTCCCCGGGGATGCCCATGAACATGGGGAGACCTGCGCCGGAACCGATGAACACGGCGTCAAATCCTTCTTCTTCCAGAAGCTGGTCGATGGTCACGGATTTTCCGATGATCACATTGGTCTCAATGGTTACGCCCAGTTTTTTTACGTTTTCAATTTCAGGTTTTACTACGCCTTCTTTTGGAAGACGGAACTCCGGAATCCCGTAGAGCAGCACGCCGCCGGGCTCATGGAGGGCCTCAAAAATGGTCACTTCATAGCCCATTTTAGCCAGATCTCCGGCGCAGGTAAGGCCTGCGGGGCCGGAGCCGATGACTGCTACTTTTTTCCCGTTGGTGTGTTCTGGTTTCTCCGGAACGAAACCGCTTTCCCTGGACCAGTCGGCCACAAACCGTTCCAGCTTGCCGATGGACACCGGCTCTCCTTTGATTCCACGGACGCACTGCCCCTCGCACTGGCTTTCCTGGGGGCAGACCCGGCCGCACACGGCGGGAAGGGCGGAGGATTTGGCGATCACATTTGCCGCCTCCTCAAATTTCCCTTCTTTTACCTGCTGCACGAATCCCGGAATGTCGATGGATACCGGGCATCCCTTAACGCATTTGGCGTTTTTGCAGGTTAAGCATCTCAAGGCTTCTTCCATGGCCTCTTCTTTGTTATATCCCAGACATACTTCCTCAAAGTTTGCGGCCCTTACCTTTGGGTCCTGTTCCCGAACCGGAACTTTTTTTAACATATCCATAATTTCCTCCATTCCATACGCTGCGGGCTTCTTCTAGTACATCGCTATACTAATCTCCCTGGCAATGGCCGCACCCGCCATGGTGGGTGTCTCCTTCTTTCAGCTTCAGCATGGCCCGCCCTTCTTCTGTCCGGTACATCTGCTGCCGCTTCATGGCCTCATCAAAGTTTACTTTATGGCCGTCAAATTCCGGTCCGTCCACGCAGGCAAATTTCACCTCATCTCCTACCGTGAGACGGCAGGCGCCGCACATGCCGGTTCCGTCCACCATTATGGGGTTCATGCTGACAATGGTGGGGATGTTTAGTTTTTTGGTCAGCAGGCATACAAATTTCATCATGATCATAGGGCCGATGGCTACGCACACATGGTACTGCTTTCCCTGATGTTCCACCAGGTCTTTTATCACGTCGGTTACCATGCCTTTTTGCCCATAGGAACCGTCGTCTGTGGTTATGTAGAGATTGGCGGCCACGGCTTTCATCTCTTCTTCCAGGATCAGCAGATCCTTTGTTTTTGCCCCCACGATCACATCTGCGTCAATGCCCCGATCTCTCAGCCATTTTACCTGGGGATATACAGGGGCAGTTCCCACGCCGCCTGCGACAAAGAGCATTTTTTTGTTTTTCAAAACCGTCAGGTCTTCGTGGACAAATTCCGACGGCTTTCCCAGAGGCCCCACAAAATCCCGGAAACTGTCCCCGGCTTTCAGGGCTGCCATCTTCCTGGTGGAGGCTCCCACGATCTGGAATACGATGGTGACGATTCCATTTTCCCTGTCATAGTCGCAGATAGTCAGGGGAATCCTCTCCCCTGTCTCATCTATTTTTACAATGACAAATTCTCCCGGTTCACAGACTCTGGCTGTTCTGGGCGCTTCCACGTCCATGAGGTAAATCTTGTCTGCCAGCTGCCGGGCTTTCACGATCTTATACATTTGCTTCCTCCTGCTCAACCTTTATTTGGCCTTTTTATAGTAGGTGTCCTGAAGCGGCATGGATGTCCGCAGTTTTTTGTCCAGCCGGTAGTAGGCGTGAGCGCAGGCGGCTCCTGTGGGAATCATGCACAGCTCCCCGCAGCCTTTCGCCCCGTAGGCCAGCGGAATCTTTCCCGGCCCCTGGACCAGCTTTACTTCAAGCTGCGGCACATCCGTTGCCCGCATCAGCCCCAGGGTGCCAAGTTTTGTCTTGCAGTACCCGTCCACGCACTTAAATTCTTCTGTCAGGGCGTACCCAAGGCCCATGACCATGCCGCCTTCGATCTGGCCTTCCACGGACTGGATATTGACCGGTGTTCCCACGTCATAGGCAGCTACCACTTTTTCGATCTTTCCGTTTTCATCGGGAATCACCACCTGAACCCCGTAGCTGTAGCTTACGTGGCGCACGGGAAATTCTTTGGTGGACGTCAGGCCGTCGGTTATGGGATGGTACTCTCCGTAGTATTCTTTTCCCTCCAGATCCGCAAGGGTCTTTCCCGCGTCTAAATCGTTTCTTAGTTTCTCTGCGGCTATTCTTGTGGCTTCCCCGGTTACTACGGTCTGGCGGGACGCGGTGCTGGTGCCGGAGTCCGGCGTTGTTACGGTGTCCGCGTCTTCATGGATGACCAGGCCCGGGTCAATGCCTGTGGCTTCACAGAGAATGGTCTGGCACATGACGGCGATTCCCTGCCCCATACATGCCGCGGAGGTGAGAACCTGCACCTTGCCGTCTTTTACTGCCAGCCTGCACCGGCCGCTGTCTATGATGCCCACGCCTTTTCCGCTGTTTTTCCACCCCAGGGCAATTCCCGCGTATGGGTTGGACTCAAAAATGTCTTTTACTGCCTCCAGACATTCTACGGCTCCTGTGCTCTCATCCGCGATCTGGCCGTTTGGCAGGATCTGGCCCGGACGGATGGCGTTGCGGTAACGGATCTCCCAGGGGGAAATGCCTGCTTTTTCGGCCAGGAGGTTTAAGTTCTGCTCCATGGCAAAATTGCTCTGGGCCGCTCCGAATCCGCGGAAGGCTCCTGATACCATATTGTTGGTGTAAACGGACATTCCTAAAATGTCCACGTTCTGGTAATTGTAGGGGCCTGCGGCATGGGTGCAGGCGCGGTCAAGGACCGGGCCTCCAAGGGAGGCATAGGCTCCTGTGTCAGCGATGATAACGGCTTTCATTCCGGTGAGGATTCCGTTTTCATCGCAGGCGGTTGTGATCTCAATCTCCATGGGGTGGCGTTTGGTGTGATAGGCAAGGCTTTCCTGCCGGGTGAATTTTACTTTTACCGGTTTTTTGGTGTGCCAGGCCATCAGCGCGGCATGGTGCTGTACGCTCATGTCTTCTTTGCCGCCAAAGCCTCCGCCTACCAGCATGGAATGGCAGTGTACTTTTTCTCTGGGAATCTTTAACATTTCCGCGATCTCCCGCTGCTCATCGTACACGGACTGGCCGCCTGTGTACACAAGAAGCCCGTCTTCTCCCTCCGGCAGCGCAACGGCGCATTCCGGCTCCATGAAGGCGTGCTCCTGGTGGGGCGTCTTGTATTTTCGCGTAACCACGTATTTGGCGTTGGCTATGGCTGTCTTCACGTCTCCGTTTACCAGGGTGGATTTACTCATAATATTTCCGTCTTCATGAATCAGAGGGGCGTCTCCCCGAAGGGCGTCCTGGGGTGTTGTCACTGGGGTCAGCTCCGTGTAATCTACCTCAACCAGGGATACCACCTCTTCCAGGCTCTCTTTTCGGCTTACGGCCACCAGGGCAAGACAGTCTCCCACATACCGGGTTATGTCGCCTTCGCCCAGCAGCACGTCCCAGTCTTTTTTCATGTGGCCGATCACATTGTCCGGCACGTCTTTTTTCAGCAGGATGCACACGCAGTCCGGGTGGGACAGGGCTTTGGAAATGTCGATCTTGTTTATTCTTGCCCGGGGATATTTGGAGCGCACTGCTTTGGCGTGGAGCATGCCTTCAAAGTCCAGGTCGTCCACGTATTTTCCTGTGCCGTTTACTTTTTTTGCCGCGTCAGGGCGGTTAAAATGCTCGTTCATGCGGAGTTTTTCCGGACCTTTGGGGATTGGCAGATTGTCCCGGAAGTATACTCCTGCCATAAGGATGGCTTCTTCAATTTTTTTGTAGCCTGTACAGCGGCAGATATTGCCCCGGATCGCCTTTTTTACGTCTGCCTGTGTTGGGTCCGGATTTTTGTCCAGGAGGGCCTTGGCGCAGATAACCATGCCGGGAATACAGAAGCCGCACTGTACGGCCCCGGCCGCCGCGAAGCAGTGTTCGTATACTTCCCGCTCTCTCTGACTTAAGCCTTCTACTGTGAGAACGGATTTACCCACGAATCTGGACACTTTCTGGACGCAGGCTTTGACGGCTTTTCCGTCAACCAGAACGGTACACGTTCCGCATGCGCCTTCGCTGCATCCGTCTTTTGTTGATGTGATCTTTAAGTCGTCTCTGAGAAAGGACAGCAGGGGTTTGTCTGTCTCTGAATATACGGTTTTGCCGTTAATGTTTAGTTCGAACATGTGATGCTCCTCCTTGTCTTTTTATTTAATGATAAATTGTCATTGTAATAAATTTTTTATTTCATTCTTGAATTTTGGACTGTGCCGTGGGATAATGAAGTGTGTCTATCATACGCCGGTGTAGTTTGGTTAAGGCTGCCGCCGGATTTGCTTAACTTGGCAGCGCTGCCAATACACAGAAAGGAAAAATCATGATTTCATCCAGACTTCATCAGTACGCGCTTCTCGTAAACTTCCTGGGGAAAGCCCTGGGGCCTGATTATGAGATCGTTCTTCACGATATAACGTCTGAACCCAGCAAGGTTATTGCCATCGCCAACAGCCATATCAGCGACCGGACGGTGGGAAGCCCCACCACCAACGCCGCCCTGCAAATGCTGGCCGCCAATTCTTACAAGACCAATGATTTCCTGTATAATTATCAGGTGTCTACAGAGGACGGCCGCATCCTTCGGGCGTCTACCATGTTCATCAAGGATGACGACGGCAGCCCTATCGGCCTTCTGGGCATCAATTTTGACGACAGCCGTTACAGGGATTTCTGCAAAAAAATGTTTTCCGTGGTTCATCCGGATGATTTTCTGAAAGCGAATCCTGCCATTCTCTCCCCTGCCCCGGCAAACGGCCAGGCCGCCGGTTCCCAGCCGGACTCTCTGACAGACGACTTTTCCATGGACATCTCCACTTTGATGGAGAAATCTTTTGAGGCTGTGACCGCGTCCCTGTCCACCCCTATGGAGCGTCTGAATCAGCAGGAGAAACGGGAGATCGTCCAGAAACTCCAGGAGCGGGGGGTGTTCAAGTTAAAGGGCGGCATCTCTTTTGTGGCCAAGCGTCTGTCCTGCTCCCCGGCAACGGTGTATCGGTATTTGGGGGAACTGGAAAGTTAGGCGGACTTTTTTCAAACTCTTTTCGCTGTCACATATCTCCCGCCGTACGCTTTCAATATCTCACCGTTTTGGGCTGCCAGCGTCCCCCGCAGGTATACCTGCTCTGCTCTTCCTGTGAGCCGGGTCCCCTCCAGGGGGCAGTAATCGGACCGGGACTGCTGGCTTTTCGCTGACAGGGTCCACCTTTCGTCCGGGTTCCACACCACCAGGTCCGCGTCGCTGCCTGCTGCTATGACGCCTTTTTTCGGGTACAGTCCGTACAGCTTTGCCGGGTTCTCCGAAAGATATCCGCACATCTGCTCCAGGGTGATCTTTTTCTCTCTCACTCCGAAATGGTACACAAGCCCCGGCCTCTCCTCTGCTCCCGGCATGCCGCAGGGAGTTTTTGAAAAGTCTTCTTCCCCCGCGTTTTTCTGGGCAACGGTAAAGCTGCAGTGGTCTGTGGCAATAGTCTGAATGTTCCCCTCTGCCAGGGCTTTCCACAAAACATTCCGGTCTTTTTCCTCTCTTAAAGGGGGAGCGATCATGTATTTTCTGGCTTCCTGGTTCGGAAGGTCGTAGCGGCTTTTGTCCATAAGCAGGTACTGGGGGCAGGTTTCCACAAAGACCTGCTGCCCTCTTTTTCTGGCCTGGCAGATTTCCCGGTATCCTTCTTCGGAGCTTAAATGGACAATGATCACCGGTGTATCCACGCAGGCGGCAATCTTTAAGATGCGGCTCACTGCCTCCGCCTCCGCAAGATCCGGCCGGGTCCACGGATAATCGGAGACATTTCTCCGGTCTCCCCTTCTCTTCACAACGTCTCTCAGCCGCGCGTCTATGATTCCCCTGTTTTCACAGTGAACCCCCGCAATCCCTCCCAGTTCTTTTAACCTGGCAAGTATCTCATAAATGGCCTTGTCATCCACCACCATGCCGTCGTAGGTGGTATACAGCTTAAAGGAACAAATCCCCCCGAACACCACCTCTTCCAGTTCCCGGCTTACCTCCTCATTCCAATCTGACAGAGCCAGGTGAAAGGCATAATCGCAGCTGGCCTTCCCGTCCGCCTTGTCATGCCAATGGCTGAGAGCGTATTGCAAACTTTCCCCCCGGTTCTGGGTGGCAAAATCCACAATACACGTGGTTCCCCCGGAAAGCTCTGCCTTAGTCCCGCTGTCAAACCCGTCAATGGTCACCGTGTCCGACACATCCAGGTCCATATGGGTGTGTCCGTCTATAAACCCCGGAAACAGGTATTTGCCGGAGATATCTACCACCGCGGCTCCTTCTGATTCCAGATTTTTTCCCACCGCAGTGATTTTCTCTCCCTCAACCAGAACATCCATTTCTTTAGAACCTTTTCCGGAGATCACCCTGCCCCCGCAAAATAACAATCTTCCCATAAGTAAACCTCCCAGTTATTACGAATCCTGCTGCTTTTGCCCCTCACCCATCTCAAACATCCAACAAATATCCATACTCCCTGCACACGGTTTCCATCATCATTTCAAGCCCTTTTTCAAGCCTGCTGCTCTGCCCTTTCTCCCAGGTAAATTCTTCTCCCAGATATCTTACTCTGCAAATCACCTTTTCTCTGTCAAGTACCGCGAATCCCTGGTTCTTGCTGTCAGCCATATCTTTTTCATTTGCAAACAGCGTAAATTTATCCAGGTAGGGCGCGCCGGCGTAGGGGCAGAAGCTCCTGCAGTTTCCACATTCATTGCACATATAATCCACATGGATGATCTGGGTCTGGCCAAGCCCCGGTACGCGGATGGCTACATTGGCCCGGTTTGGACATACATCCGCGCAGTTTTCGCAAACAGTGGAACAGCCAAGACACCTTTGGGCCTCCGGTTTGCTTCCCGGCTCTGCCAGTATTCCTTTTCTGTCATAAATGGCTTTGGGGTCAAGGGCTTCACGCATATCTTTTGATACGGGACCTCCCACAATGGCTTTGGCCGCTTTCATGGCATGGGCCATTCCTTTTACCACCAGGGACGGGCCGTACAATCCGTCGCCTGCCACATACACGCCTTCCAGGTTAGTTTCCAGTGTGCTGCTTACCAGTGGGCGGCCTTTTTCGTCTACATGAATGCCGTTGGCTTCGTAGTAATCGGTTGGAACTTTTTCACCGACTGCCGCGATCACGGTGTCCGCAGGTACAAGCTCCGTTTCCCCTGTGGGCTCCACTCCTGCCCGGCCGGAAGCGTCCGTCTGGCCCAGGGCCATTTTATTGCACAGCAGGGTTCCGTTTTCCATCTTAACAGGGGCCAGAAGCTCTCTAAATTCCACTCCGTCTTCTATGGCAAGCTGCAGTTCGTGTTCGTCTGCCGGCATATACCGTTTTGTCCGGCGGTATACAAGGTATACGTGTTCCACGTCTTTGCATCTTTTTGCCGCCCTGGCCGTGTCCATGGCCGTGTTTCCGCCGCCGATGACCACCACGTTTTTGCCGGGCTTAAGGGCTCCTTTTGTCCTGTTAAATTCCTCCAGAAATTCCAGGGCATTGACAGCCTGTTTTCCTTCCAGATTAAGCCGGCCCCGCTTGTACGCGCCTACGGCCAGAATCACATTGCCATAGGCAGCTTTCAGTTCTTTTACCGAAGGAGCCTCCACGCCCAGCCGGATCTCCACTCCAAGCTGTGTCAGCAGAGAGGCGTCTTTTGCGATAACATCATCATTGATCCTGAAATCCGGGATAACCGCGCTTACAATGCCGCCCAGCTTTTCTCTCTTTTCAAACAGCGTTACTTCCACGCCCATTTTTGCCAGGTAGTAAGCTGCCGCCATGCCGGATGGTCCGCCGCCTACTACTGCCGCTTTCTTTCCACAGGATTTCTCAGGCTTTACGGTCTTAAGCACATTGGCGCAGGCTTTTTCGGCGCAGAGAAGTTTGGTATCGCGAATCTCTACCGGCGATTCGTAGAAGCTGCGGGTGCAGTGACTCTGACAGCCGTGAGCGCAAATGGTTCCGGTGATAAAAGGCAGAGCGTTTTTATTCAGGATCACCTGCAGGGCTTCTTCATAGCGGCCTTCTCCTGCCAGCTTCATGTAGGTGGTGATCTCCTGGTGAATGGGGCAGGCGTCTTCGCATGGCGCTGTAAAGCATCCCACAAGGGGTACTTTTTCCTGACTCTTTCTGGACGCCGGAAGTTTGGCCGGTTTTGTGTGGTGTTTGTCTGTTACCGCGTCTTTTGCAACTTTATTTAACCCGGGGACATTGATCCCGTCAAAGGGTTTTACTCCCATCTCATCCAGAAGCTCTGCCACCTGTTTCAGCCTCTGATAACCTCCCGGTTTCAGAATGGATGTGGCGATGGTCACAGGCCACACTCCGGTCCCCACGATTTTGCGGATGTTAAAGGCGTCCGCCCCGCCGGAGTACGCGATCCTTAACTTCCCGTCAAAGTCTTCTGACAATTTGGCTGCCAGGGCAATGGACAGGGGATACAGGGATTTTCCTGACATATACATTTCTTCGCTGGGCAGCTCTCCTGCCTTCACGTCCACCGGAAATGTGTTGGTGATCTTTACCCCGAAGTCCAGTCCCAGTTCTCCGGAAAGCTTCATCAGCCGTTTCAGCATAGGCACTGCGTCTTTATATTGAAGGTCGTCGTCAAAGTGGAACCGCCCGAAGGCGATATAGTCATACCCCATCTTGTTCAGGGTGTCTCTGGCAAATTCGTATCCCAGCAGCGTTGGATTGCACTTGATAAAGGTGTGCAGCTTCTTTTCTGTCAGCAGGTAATTGGCAATACTTTCTATCTCCTGTGGCGGACACCCGTGGAGCGTGGAAATGGTGGCGGAATTGCACACTTTGGAGGAGATTCCTTCAATATCCTCCGGGGTCATATGTTTAAATTCTCCCGCATGGGCCAGCAGTTCTGCCTTACACTCTTTAAATATGGGCGTATCCGCCGCGTCTTTCATATTTTCGATAAATGTGTTGATCTTTTCTGACTGGATTCCTTTTAAGTCATACCCTACGCTGATATTAAACTGGAACCCGTCCATACTCCCCAGCCCATACTCTTTTGCCATAAATGCCAGCAGAAACCAGGCTTTGATATACTCATCCTGTGCCTGGGGTACATACAGTTCGGTGGACCACTCACAGTTGTAACATTCGTCATCCGCCTTGATACAGGGCTTATTGACGCAGGCGGCAAGTTGGGCTCCGTCCATGATCTGCACGGTTTTCAACTCAAAAAACCGGCTCCCCGCATAGTAAGAGGCCACAATATTCTGGGCCAGCTGACTGTTAGGACCTGCCGCCGGCCCTATGGGGGTCTCAAGGTTCCGCCCGAAAATTGTCTGAGCTTTTGCGGCGCAGGCTATGTATGGGTTGCGCACGCCGAAAACGGACCCAATGTTCTCATGCTCCGTCCGGATCCAGGTTAGAAGCTGTTTAAAGGTCATGCATGTCATAATATCGCTCATGTTATTGATTCCTTTCATTGAATTATAGTGTTGTTTAGGCGATGTTGTCGCAGGCCCTTAAAATAGGGGCGCTTAGGCGATGTTGTCGCAGGCCCTCCATGGAGCATCTCCTGTCAGGGTTCAGAACTGCCAAACACTCCGAAGAGCCCAAAATGCAGGTCTCTTCTCCGCGGCACTAATTCACCCTGACAGGAGATGCTCCATGGAGGGCAAATGCAGGATTCGCTTTATCAAGTGATGGTGGCCGCTACTGTAATAGAAAAATTTTGTATATATTCTGGTTGTAATGTTATTTTGTTCAAGGCTGTTGTTACCCTGTATGAAGTATCCTCTGTCGGGAGGCAGTATTGTTATACGCTTTGAAGAACCTCAAAACAGGTGGGGCTTAGGCGATGTTGTCGCAGGCCCTCCATGGAGCATCTCCTGTCAGGGTTCAGAACTGCCAAACACTCCGAAGAGCCCAAAATGCAGGTCTCTTCTCCGCGGCACTAATTCACCCTGACAGGAGATGCTCCATGGAGGGCAAATGCAGGATTCGCTTTATCAAGTAATGTTGGCCGCTACGGTAATAGAAAAACTTTGTATATATTCCGGTTGTAATGTTATTTTGTTCAAGGCCGTCGTTGGCCCTGTATGAAGTATCCTCTGTCGGGAGGCAGTATTGTTATACGCTTTGAAGAGCCTCAAAATTGAGGATCTCTTAGGTGATGCTGTCGCAAGCCCTCCCTACACGCTACTACTTTAAATAAGCGGCCAGTAGAGGAGCCAGTACATGTAGCGGAAGATTCTGGCAATATATTCCATCCAAAGACATTTGCACCATGGAAATGAGACCGAAGAACACAGGAGGGCTGATACCCGACTGGGTTCTGCTTTACCGGGTCAAGAGGAAGTGCGCTAATGCGCACGCAGGTCACCAACCTAACGGTTGCCGACAAATCCTCATTGGAATGCCCGGTGCAACAGGCTTTGGATGGAATATATTGCCAGAATCTTCTCCACAACATTCCCCTCCCCACCGCCCCTTATTTACCTACCCATTAATACTCCTCCACAACTTCCCCGCTTCCACCCTGCACTCCGCCATTACCTTCTCCGTATCCGCCACCATAACCTCCCTATCTCTCATCAGCACCTTCCCGTTCCCAATCGTAGTAACCACATCTCTCCCGGTCATTCCAAACAGAATATGCCCATTAATATTCCCTCCGTCCAGGAACGTAGGCGGATCATACTCCACCACAATCACATCTGCCGCCGCGCCTTCCTTCAAAACGCCAAGCTCCCTCTTAAAATACCGGTTGGCAATGGCTGCGTTATTCTTAAACAGCATCTGCGGGACCTCACCCCAGGCCGCGTTGGCGTCGCACAGGTGATGTTTGTGCAGCACATTGGCCACCTTGTAGGACTCTGTCATATCGTGGGTATATCCGTCAGTTCCAAGACCTGTAAGGATTCCCCGGCGCACCAACTCCATGGTGGGCGGGCATCCGCAGGCATTACCCATGTTGGACTCCGGGTTGTGGACTACCATGGTATTTGTGTCCTTAATCAGATCCATCTCATGGGGATTGATGTAAATACAATGGCCCAGAAGCGTCTTCTCCCCCAGGATATTCCAGTCCATCAGTCTGTCCACGATCCTTTTTCCGTACTTTTTCAGACAGTCATGAAGGTCCTCTATCCCCTCCGCCACGTGGATGTGGTATCCCACCTCCTCCGGTTTGTTGGCTGCGGCCAGCTCCATGGTGGCGTCTGAGATGGTAAACTGAGCGTGCATGCCCATCATTCCTGCCACCATGTCCGTGTCGTCTTTTAAGGCATAGCGGATAAACTCCGCGTTTTCCATAACAGCCTCTTTCGCCTTATCCATTCCGTCCCTGTCAGAAACCTCATAGCACAGACAGACCCTGACTCCCAGTTCTTTCGCTGCCTCCGCAATGGTAAACAGGCTTCCCTTAATATTTCCAAAGCTGGCATGGTGGTCAAAAATGGTCGTAACTCCGTTGCGGATGCAGGAGATCATGGTATCCATGGCGCTGTACCTGATCTGCTCCGGGGTAAGCTTCCGGTCAATGGTCCACCACTGGCCATCCAGAATATCCAGAAATCCTTTCGGGTTATATCCCCTGATACTCAACCCTCTGGCCATGGCGCTGTAAATATGTTCATGGGTGTTGATAAATGCAGGCATGATAACGCCGCCTTTTGCGTCTATGTATTCCCCGCCGCTGTACTTCTTCCGAATCTCTTCATCCGGCCCCAGGGCCACGATCCGGGAGCCCTCCATGGCAACCGCGCCTTTTTCAATAAAAGGCATCCCATCATCCCGCGTGATCAATTTTCCGTTTCCTACTACTAGCATTTCCTTCCTCCTACTCTCTTTTTCTGAAACCATTTCCAAACCCTTCACTGCCAATGCTGGCAGCTTCCTTAATCGAAATCATTTCCAGCCCCTCTAACTGCTGATCCGGGCAGCTCCCTCAACCGAAACCATTTCCAAACCTTCTAACTGCCGACAGCCTCCCTCTTCCGCCCCGGAAGCGCCAAATTCAACGTAATGGCCGTGATGGTCGCCAGCACCACCGGCGATTTTCCGAAAATTGTGGTGACCCATGCAGGAAAACTTGCCAGGGCCCCGCTGGCCTGAGTGATTCCCATTCCAAGGGCGATAGAAAGGCCTACAATGGTGGTGTTTCTGTAATCCATGGGCGCTGCCGTGATCAGTTTCACGCCTGTCATGGCAATGGAGGCGAACACCGATACCGTGGCTCCTCCCAAAACGCAGTTGGGAATCGTCAGCAGCACAGAGGAGAACTTGGGAATCAGCCCGGCGATGAGAAGAATCCCTGCCGCCATCCCGAACACCCTCTTTGCCACCACCTTGGTGGAGGACACGATTCCCACATTCTGGCTGAATGTGGCCGTTGGAAGCCCTCCGAACAGGGCGCTGATAATATTGCAGAATCCGTAAGCCACAATACCGCCGTTCAGCTCCTCATCTGTAGGCATCCGGTCCATGCCTCCTGTGGTGGTAGCCGTAAAATCGCCGATGGCCTGTATGGAATTGATGGCAAACAGGATTCCAATGGCAACACAGGCGGAGGGCTCAAATATAATGCCAAAATGCAGAAGCCGGGGAAGCTGAAACAGCGAAGCCCCTGAAACAGCGGAAAAATCAACCATTCCAAAACACAGCGATACCCCATACCCGGCAATAATTCCTATTAATATAGAAGACAGTTTCCAAATCCCTTTTCCGTAATGGTTCAGCCCGGTGACAATGACCAGGGTGATCACAGCCACCAGCCAGTTCTGCCAGGAGCCGTACTGGGGACTCCCCACGCCTCCCGCCATATAGTTGATGGCCGTCGGGTACAGGGACAGTCCGATGGCAAATACCACCGTGCCTGTGATCAGAGGCGGGAAAAACTTCCGAATCTGCTTTACAAAGATTCCCACCAGGATCGCCACGGCTCCACCTACTATCTGGGCGCCTAAAATGGTCCCCACTCCAAAGTCTCCGGCAATAGCCTGCATAGTCGGCACATAGGCAAAACTGATTCCCATAATCACCGGAAGTCCTGATCCGATCCTGACAGCTCCCTTCTGCAGGGGATACAGCTGCATCAATGTGGTCAGCGCCGACACCACCAGAGCCGCCTGTATCAGGATAACCGAATCCCTATCGGAAAGCCCTCCCGCTCCCGCTACAATAATCGCCGGGGTCACACACCCTACGATCATAGCCACCACATGCTGCAAAGCCAGGGGAAACGCCTGGCCCGGCGACGGTTTTCCGTGCAGATCAAAAAGCAGCGCCGATGTAGTCTCCTTTGCTCCCTTATTCATTTTTGGGTTCTCCTTTCCCTGGCAGCCCCTTTTAGGGCCGCCCTCAGATCGTCATTGTTGGCAAATGGGAATCCTCTTCTTAAGATTATTGGTATTCAATAAGGGAGACAGGTACATACCAATAGGGAAATTTTCTTCATGCATTATGACTGTGCCATTTTCGGTGTGTTTTTGCACACCTCATGCAGTTTCCACAAATCCAGTTCCCATTGACCTCATTTTATCATGTCTTTTGGCTTAACGCAAGCACTTTTAATAAATTTTTATTATAATGATAAATTATTATTGCATTTTTCAAATTTCCTGCTATAATGACCTTAGGGAGACAACGAAACAAAAATCAGAACCGCAAACACATGCACAACCTGAAAGGAGAATCCATCATGTGCAACTCACAAGGGCCTTCTATTAAATGGACCCTCAACAACATTCCTAAGAGCGACGACAGGCAGCTGCCCAACATGTCTCTTAAGGAAATGAAGAAAGCCAGCGATTTTCACAAAAGCTTTCCCCAGTATTCGGTGACGCCTCTTACCCGCCTGTCAAGCCTGGCAGAGTACCTGGGGCTGAAACGTCTCTATGTTAAGGATGAATCTTATCGCTTTGGCCTCAACGCGTTTAAGGTGCTGGGCGGCTCCTACGCCATCGCAAGGCATATTGCCCAGGAGCTTGGCAGGGATGTGAGCCAGGTGCCATACAGCGTTCTCACCTCTAAGGAGCTTCGGGACGAATTTGGCCAGGCGACCTTCTTCACTGCCACTGACGGCAACCATGGCCGGGGCGTTGCGTGGGCTGCCAACAAGCTGGGGCAGAAATGTGTGGTCAGGATGCCAAAGGGAACCACCCAGACCCGCCTTGAGAACATTGCCAAAGAAAATGCCACGGTTACCATTGAGAATCTCAACTATGACGACTGCGTGCGCATGGCTGCCAAGGAGGCTTCTGAGACGCCCCGGGGCATTATGGTACAGGATACGGCCTGGGAAGGGTATGAGGAGATTCCCACCTGGATCATGCAGGGGTACGGGACTCTTGCCATGGAGGCTGACCAGCAGCTTTCCACAGACGGCAGCCGCCCCACCCACATTTTCATACAGGCCGGCGTCGGTTCTCTTGCAGGCGCTGTGATCGGTTATTTTGCCAACCGTTTTAAGGATAATCCGCCTGTGATGGTGGTTGTGGAAGCGGGAGCCGCTGACTGTCTCTACCAGTCCGCCGTGCAGGCCGACGGCAGCCGGGTCAATGTGACAGGCGATATGCTGACCATTATGGCCGGCCTTGCCTGCGGGGAGCCGAACACGGTTTCCTGGGATATTTTGAGAAACCACGCGGACGCCTTTGTTTCCTGCCCTGACTGGGTAAGCGCCAACGGCACCCGCATCTACGGCGCTCCCATTGGAAAGGATGAGCGGGTGATCTCCGGTGAGTCCGGCTCCGTAACCCTGGGCCTGGTTCACGCGCTGATGACTGATCCCCGGTATGAGGATTTGAAAAACGCTTTGAAGCTGGACGGCAATTCGGAGGTTCTTCTGGTGTCGTCTGAGGGCGACACAGACCCGGACCGCTACCGTGAGATCACGTGGGAGGGACTGTGCGGAACCGGGAAGAAGCCATTTGCGGGGCTGACAGACTGACGGATCGACGGGCTGACGGACCGACCGACTGACAAACTGACAAGTACAGCAACAAGTAAAACCCGCCGGACAGGGGCATCCATTCCGGTTTGCCGGACGGGTCCGGCAAACCGTTCCCTGCAGCGGCAGGTCCCCCTGACGGACCCATGCAGGTATGAAACGATTATAAAAATATAGGAATGAAGGAGATACATATCATGGCAGATTTTGAAAAGATCAAGGAAGCCGCCCAGAACTACGGCAGCGATATGAACGCGTTTTTGAGAGCCATCGTGAAGAATCCCGGGGAGAGCTGTGATGAGAAGGCTCACATTGAGACCATTGCGGCTGAGATGAGAAAAGTGGGGTTTGATGAGGTTCAGATCGACCCCCAGGGTAATGTGATCGGATACATGGGAACCGGGGACCGGATTATTGCCTATGACGCTCACATTGACACAGTGGGCATCGGAAATATTGAGAACTGGGATTTTGACCCTTATGAGGGCTATGAGAATGAGACGGAGATCGGCGGCCGGGGCGTTTCCGACCAGTGCGGCGGCATTGTCTCCTCTGTGTACGGCGCGAAGATCATGAAGGACATGAACCTGATTCCAAAAGGCTGCAAGGTTATGGTGGTGGGAAGCGTTCAGGAGGAGGACTGCGACGGTCTCTGCTGGCAGTACATTATCCATGAAGATAAGGTCCGCCCGGAGTTTGTGGTCTCCACAGAGCCTACGGACGGCGGCATCTACCGGGGACAGAGAGGGCGTATGGAGATCCGGGTGGACGTGAGAGGCGTTTCCTGCCACGGCTCCGCTCCGGAGAGAGGCGACAACGCCATCTACAAGATGGCTGACATCCTTCAGGATATCCGTGCCCTCAATGAGAATGACGCGGACGACAAGACAGAGATCAAGGGCCTTGTGAAAATGCTTGACCCCAAGTACAACAAGGACTGGGAAGAGGCCCGGTTCCTTGGGAGAGGTACGATCACTACCTCCCAGATCTTCTACACCTCCCCAAGCCGCTGCGCGGTTGCGGACTCCTGCTCTGTGTCTCTGGACCGCCGCATGACCTTTGGTGAGACCTGGGAAAGCTGTCTGGAGGAGATCCGCTCCCTTCCAAGCGTGAAAAAGTACGGGGATGATGTAAAGGTGTCCATGTATAACTATGACCGTCCGTCTTATACAGGGTGTGTGTATGAGATTGAGTGCTATTTCCCCACCTGGGCGATCCCTAAGGATCATAAGGTGACAAAGGCTCTGGAGAGCGCTTATACCAGCCTTTACGGCCAAAAGAGAATCGGAGCCCCGGAGACTCTGGAAATGAGGCAGGCCCGTCCTCTGACCGATAAGTGGACCTTCTCTACCAACGGAGTTTCCATCATGGGAAGAAACGGGATTCCGTGTATCGGCTTCGGGCCCGGCGCTGAGGCCCAGGCTCATGCGCCCAATGAGAAGACGTGGAAACAGGATCTGGTTACCTGTGCGGCAGTGTACGCGGCCCTTCCGGGGGAATATTTTGCGGAATAGAAATAAAATAGTAAATGTTGGTTCGGCGGAGGATTTGTGAGCCCCACAGGAGCCATGTCCTGTCAGGGTTCAGAAATGCCGGATGCCTGCTGCCATTACACTTTTGCACGGTCAGCGCGGTAAATGCGCAGACCTGTGTGAATGGTTACGCCCAAGGAACAAAAACGTTAACTTTATCAGGAGGATGTTATGAAGACTTTACAGGATTATATTGACAAATTAAATAAACTGAATTTTAAGGAGATGTACAACGGCGACTTTTTCCTTACCTGGGAGAAGACGGATGAGGAGCTTGAGGCAGTGTTTACGGTTGCCGACGCTCTTCGGTTTATGAGGGAGAACAACATTTCCACCAAGGTGTTTGAGAGCGGTCTGGGGATTTCTTTGTTCCGCGATAATTCTACCCGCACAAGGTTTTCTTTTGCCTCTGCCTGCAATCTGCTGGGGCTGGAGGTTCAGGATCTGGATGAGGGCAAATCTCAGGTGGCTCACGGTGAGACGGTTCGGGAAACAGCCAACATGATCTCTTTTATGGCTGACGTGATCGGTATCCGCGATGATATGTACATCGGCAAGGGCAACAAGTATATGCATGAGGTGGTTGACGCCGTGACACAGGGCAACAAGGACGGGATTCTGGAGCAGAAGCCTACCCTGGTTAACTTACAGTGCGATATCGACCATCCCACCCAGGCTATGGCGGATATGCTTCACATTATCCATGAGTTTGGCGGCGTTGAAAATTTAAAGGGCAAGAAGCTGGCTATGACCTGGGCTTACTCTCCTTCCTACGGAAAGCCATTGTCTGTTCCCCAGGGAATCATCGGCCTGATGACCCGCTTTGGCATGGATGTGGTGCTGGCTCACCCGGAGGGATATGAGGTGTTCCCGGAGGTTGAGGATGTGGCTGCCGCCAACGCCAGGAAATCCGGCGGCACCTTTACCAAGACCAACAGTATGGCGGAGGCATTTAAGGATGCTGACATCGTTTATCCCAAGAGCTGGGCTCCTTTTGCGGCTATGGAGAAGAGGACAGAGCTGTACGGAAACGGCGACACGGAAGGCATCAAGGCTCTGGAGAAGGAGCTTCTGGCACAGAACGCCCAGCACAAGGATTGGGCCTGCACAGAGGAACTTATGGCCACCACAAAGAACGGAAAGGCCCTTTACATGCACTGCCTCCCGGCGGATATCTCCGGCGTCAGCTGCAAGGAGGGCGAAGTGGACGCTTCTGTATTTGACCGCTACAGAGACCCTCTGTACAAGGAGGCCAGCTTTAAGCCTTATATTATCGCCGCCATGATCTTCCTTGCCAAATTTGCCGACCCGGCGGATGTTCTGAAGAAGTTAGAGGAAAAAGGGACTCCAAGAGTGTTTAAATAATCCGTATGGAAGCGCGGGCATTTCCCATGTCCCATATTGCGTCAGGGGAATGATCGGACAAATGCCTGCGCTTACGCCCAGTGAAAGGAATGGAATCATAAATGTCTAAGAAGAAACGAATTGTGATTGCCCTTGGGGGAAACGCCCTGGGCAATACGCTTCCGGAACAGATGAAGGCCGTAAAGATTACGGCTAAGGCTATTGTGGATCTGATCGAAGAGGGATGCGAAGTGGTGGTGGCCCACGGAAACGGCCCCCAGGTTGGCATGGTGAACAATGCCATGATCGCCCTGACCCATGAGGATGCAGACCAGCCCAACACGCCTCTTTCCGTGTGCGTGGCCATGAGCCAGGCCTACATAGGGTATGATCTGCAGAATGCGCTGCGGGAGGAAATGCTCAACCGTGGTATTGAAAATATTCCGGTGGCCACTATGATCACCCAGGTGCGGGTGGATGAACATGACCCGGCATTTGACGCTCCCTCAAAACCCATCGGGAAGTTTGTGTCCCCTGACCAGGCCAAGATGATGGAGGAGAAGTTTCACTACATCATGAAGGAGGATTCAGGCCGTGGCTACCGCCGTGTGGTGGCTTCCCCAAAACCTGTGGAGATCATTGAGATCGGCACCATCCGGACCATGGTGGAATCCGGGGACCTGGTAATCGCCTGCGGCGGCGGCGGGATTCCGGTAATCCGTCAGGGGAACCATTTAAAGGGGGCCAGCGCTGTCATTGACAAGGACTTTGCCAGCTGTCTCCTTGCAAAAGAACTGGACGCGGATTTCCTAATCATTCTTACGGCTGTGGAGCAGGTGGCTCTGAATTTTGGAAAACCGGATGAAAAATGGCTTTCGGATGTGTCTTTGGAGGAGGCTGACCGGTATATAAAAGAGGGGCATTTCGCGCCTGGGTCTATGCTTCCTAAGGTGCAGGCCGCCGTGGATTTCGCCGGGTCAAAGAAGGGAAGGACCGCACTGATTACGCTGCTGGAAAAATCCAGGGACGCGATTCAGGGGAAGACTGGGACTATGTTTCATATGTAGGGGGGAGCGGGGCTCCTTTGACAGGTGGGAAGACGATAACGGTACATTTTTATTGATACTGAAAAAATGCCTGGGCTGATATGTGTCCAGGCATTCTAATCTGTTATGTGTATATTTGACTTACTCTTTTATATGCCTATTCCGGATTATCGTCCACAATCACATCACATTGATCGTCCCCATCATAATCCACAATATATCCCGGCGTAATACATCCTTCTGTCAGGTTTTTCAGATCAGCACAGGCATTTTCCCCACATTCACACTGACTAAAACAGATATCAGGGTTATAAAATACATTAAGAACCGTCTTCCCTCCGCTGCTCATGTCAAACCACGGAACACTGTGTCCAAATCTGTCCCGAAAACACGTTTCATCCTCATAAACAGCGCCGTCTGTATACCGGGTCAATCCATTGACACGTTCATCTATCATCTTTATGGTATGTTTTACAAAAAAGTCTTCATTGTCATACACAACCTGTAACTGGCCCTTTGCCCGGCCTAAATGACTCATCAATCTTAATGCCATAATGTTCTCCTTCCTGCCACATTTTAATTATACAGAAAAAAATGCCCTTTACAATAAAATTCCCATTATCTCTCCCCTTTTCCAAACAGCAGCACCGAAGCCCGAAATTCCGTATCCGTCCTCTCAAACTTAGCGGTTCCGCCAAACCGGGCGGCTGTGGCGCGGACAGATGAAAGCCCAAGACCAAGCCCCGGATGGTCATAATCCTGAACATCGGAGGACCGGGGGATCTTTGACTGGGGGTAAAAACTGTTATCCACGGTAAAAGACAGGGCATAGGGCGGCGTAAAAAGTCCATGAACCCGGATATAACGGTTCTGGGAGGGCTCCAGTCCGCGGCAGGCAGAGAGGGCATTTTCCAGCAGATTCCCAAGGAGGACGCACACATCCGACTCCGGTATAGGAAGCTGTTTCGGCAGCGGAAGGGAAACCTCCACCTGAATCCCCTCATCTTTTGCCTGGGTCAGATAAAAGCGCATGATGGTGTCCACCGCATAATTTCCGCAGTACAAAAACATATCCGCAGGTTCCGGAATCGACTGCCCGTAGATGCGTATATATTCTCTCAGGGCGTCCTTATCGCCCTCCTCCAGATATCCCTGTATGAGCACAAGATGCTGGCGCAGGTCGTGTCTGGCCCGCCGGGTTTCCTCAATGCGTTTCAGCAGCAGCGCGTACTGCTCCTTGTGCATATCAGCCAGCAGCCTGTTATTCTTCGTCTCCGCCTCCAGCAGCGCCTGCCTGCGGGCTGCCTGCAGCAAGCGTATCAGCAGCATATATTCCACCAGCGTGCCAAGGAACAAAAAGAGCCTGGAAAGCAGAAACGGGAGACTTCTTGCCATTTCCGGCGTCATTCTTATACTGTAAACGAAAGAAGTCACCAGGGTCAGGGCAGGTATGATCCAAAAATGGGAAATGATATATTCTTCTTTTGTGTCCACGATTTCATGGCATGTCTGCTTAAACAATTTCAGCAGAAACGGGACCGTCGCCGCCATTACAGCCAGATGCAAAAGACCATTGGCGCAGCCGTAAACACCCGCGTCCGTCAAGCCGACAAACCGGGCCTGTAAAAAACTGGCTATGCCCCGGTTAAGTCCCAAATACGCAAGTAAAAAAAAGTAGACAAACAGAACCACGCCCAGACGCAGCTTCACCAGATACAGAAACACAATCAGGTGAATCAGTCCGAACAAAAAATCCAACAACCGCGCGGACACGATCTCCGGCGCAAGAAAATAAAAGCAGGCGCATTTGAATAAAAACATCAAAAAAAGTATGGAAAATGTCCGCCGTTTAGAAAACCGCAGATATCCATTCCAAAAAGGATAGTATCCAAGAATCTGATAAGGGAGCGTAGCAACAGGCGCTGAAATCATATAATCCATAGGTATGTCACCTTCCATCATTGAACGTTACAAAACCTGCCAGTATCCGTTTTTATTTGAACCGACACGCTTAATATATCCATTCTTCCGCAAAAAGGAAATATTATTCTGTATGGCAGTCTTTCCGATCCCTGCGATCTCCATGAGCTGAGGCTGTGTTATATTAGGATTGTTTCGCATCTCTCTTAAAATCAATTCATGGGTCGGGTTTAAATTTTTCTCTTTATCCCCCACTTTATCCCCCACTTTATCCCCCACTTTATCCCCCACATCAGGCAATATTTTCTCAAATGGAATCGTAACCACAATCGAATTTTCTCTAAATTCGAACGCTTCCTTTCCATATACTTGCGTAATAACCGGAACACCTCTTCCTGAACGTTCACTGATATGAAGCTGCAAAAAAATATCGGAAAGGCGCCTGTTAACCGGAACCGATTCTCCCAAAAAGAATCCCTCTAATGTCTGCTTGGGCGCAAGCGTTCCTCTGGACAGTATCTCAATACGATTTGAATATATGGTGATCATCGGCGCATTTCCGTCGATCCATGCGTTGTGGACAAAGGCATTTATGATCGCTTCGCGAAATGCGTTTTGGTCGAACAGCGGCACCTCCATCCGCTCTACTACCCTGTTTGTTTCATCTGCCTGCATAATATTAATCACATCTCCATATTCCAATACTTTATCCAGTGAAATCAATATACAGCTATTTCCAAACTCTCTCACCGAATATAAGGGAGACGCTTTATCCATTCCCCTGAAAATTGACACGCGTACCGGTATCTGGCTGTTATCGGATACTAATTGGGCCAAAAGATTATATCTCCCATCTTTTGTCAGCAATCCAAGATTTTTCTTAAAAGTATCTTTATTTAATACGATTCCTCTGTCTTCATAATACAGAAATAGCTTTCGAAACGTTAAATTCTCCTCATAACTTTCTGTACTTTCCATTGTAGGCAGTCCATTTCGAAGCACATCAAACAGCTTTGACTCCCGTTCAGGATATTTGTTTAGATTTACCTTACTGGAACCGATCCTGATAAACCGATTTCCATTAAACGAAGTCGGGATGAGCTTTGCTGCCGGTATAGTCAATACAACTATACGCTTTCCCTTTATACTTATCTCATGAAAAACAAAATTCATGTCAGGAACAATCTGCCTTGCCAAAAAGTGTTCTAACGGTTCCCCTTTTACATCTCTATGAAAGTCAAAGGATGTATTGGTAAGCTTATGTGTAACATTATCTACGCCCCAAATCACGTACGCGTTTTCCTTACCGCACATAGCAGCGGCATTGGACATGGATGAAATGTACTCTCCTATGCCAACAGCATCATACCAGCTGTCTTTAAATTCGAACCAGTTTTCCTCTGATGTATGTGCAATTAATCCTTTTACAACAGATTTTATATCATCCATGACTGTCTCCTTTCCGCACAAAGGCCCTCATTCCTTACCAAACAGCCAACTCCCCGCCTCAAACACCTTTACAGCTCCGCCCTCTCCATCCTGACAAGAAACTCCTTCGTCCCTTCCTCCAGCTTTCTCTCCCCTGTCAGGCAAAACCCATGCAGCTGGTAAAACGAAACCGCTCTGACATTTTTCTCCAATGCCCACAGAGACTTTCCATGCAGTTCCCTTACCGCATACTCCACCAGTTCTCCCCCAACGCCCTCACTCTGAAAAAACGTATCCACATACAGCTTGCAGATTTCCCTTCCGTCCACCTGGACAAATCCTTTTATTACCATATCCTCATACACATACAGTTTCTCTCTCACATCATCCCTGCCAAAATAACCATTAACCAGCGAAACCACCTGCAATTCCCCAAAGGAAAATTCTATGTCCTTAAAAATGGGAAAATAATTTACCCGGTTATTGAAAACAAAGATTTCCGCGATTCTTGACAGATCATTCTGACTGGCTTTTCTAATATTCAACCGGGTCCCTCCCATCCATGTTCGCCCTCACAGTTTTTCCCTCACGCCCTCCAAAGCCAAAGGAAACGCCTGCCAACACCAGCAGCATAAAGATTGCCGCCCAGTCCCACATATGAAACACAGGGCCGCCTATCATCTTAGACAGCACCAGGTTAATCACCGCGACAAACAGGACTGCCAGCAGATACGATACCCCAAAAGCGGCCGGTTTCCTCCGGCTTCCCATTTTTCTGAACACTCCGATCACCATCCACAAAAAGACAATGGAAATCACGGCCATAACCCCGCCGATGGTAAAGACCTGCCCAACCTTTATGAGACGGCTCAGCACAAATAAATAGGGAATGATTAACACTGACAGCCACACAAAACATCCCACAATGCCCTTTTTCCCAAACCGGATCCCAGGCAGACAGACAGCCCAGCCAAACACAATGGAAACTGCAGGGATTAAAGACCACGTCACCCCGCCGGATATGGCGATATCACAGATTAAACACACCGCCGCTGCCGTCATAAATAATGCGGAAAAGATGAAGATCAGAAACTTTTTTGACTTTACACGGTTTTCCCCGTTTCCTTTTATTACATCGAAATGCTCATTCTTCTTTTCCTCACCTGGTTCTCTGTCCTCCCTCTCTCCCTTTAATAGCTCATTTACTGTGATTCCCAATATGTCGCACAGCGCCAGCATGATAGAAGAGTCCGGCAGACTTTTCCCTGTCTCCCATTTTGAAATTGCTCTGTCCGTAATATTCAGTTCTTCGGCCAGCTGGGCCTGGGTCAGCTTTTTTGCTTTGCGGCATTTAGAGATAAACGCGCCTACTTCTATTTGATTGACCATAACTTTTCCCTCCATGTAAAATTATACTATGAGTGTTCACTTTTTACAAGGAACTAATGGTTGAGGGCAGCGGTTCAACCATTGGTTGAGTGCAGGCTACTGGTCCCCCATGCCGGACCCAGCGCTGCCTGGCATGAAGGCTGCACGTAGTGGCAGCGAACCAGGCCACCCATTGGCGCGGGAGATTTTAAGTGACGGTCTGGGTACATATTCATAAATCAAGTTGAGAAAAAACATGAGTTATGATATGATAAAACAAACGAAAAGAAGTCAATTTTATAGTTTTATAAAGGAGTGATTGTATGACTGTAACTGATGTCAAAATCCGGGTGCCTGTTGATATGGCCTCCTATGTAGTTCCCAAAGACGCAAAATCAGAGCTGATACGAAACGCTATGCTTCTGTACCCCTATATAAAAAACTTAACAATATCACATGGAAGAGCCGCCGAAATATTAGGAATTTCAAAATACGAACTTATTCATTTATATGGCAATCTTGGATTTCCCTATCTTGATCAGGATATCCAGGAGATTGAAGAAGAGGTTCAATATTGGAAGAAATTAAAAGGAGAACATGTATGATTGTCGTAGCTGATACAACTCCCCTTATCTCCTTAATGAAAATTGGACGCTTAAACCTGATTGAACAATTATTCGGTGAAGTACAGATACCAGCCGCTGTTTACTCCGAATTAATTTCCAATGCTAACTTTAAAAAAGAAGCACAGCAAATCCAAAATAATTCCTATATCAAACGGGTAATCATCGAAGATAAAAAATCTGTAGATTTATTGAGAAGAGCAACCGGGTTAGATTTAGGAGAAAGCGAAGCGATTATTTTATCTGATTACTGCCAGGCCGATTTATTACTAATGGATGAAATGAAAGGAAGACAAGTTGCCAATCAGATGGGACTACATCTAATGGGTACTCTTGGCATGCTCCGTACAGCATATGAAGAAACCTTATTGTCTTATGAAGACATAGAGGAATATATAAAAATTTTAAGAGCAAATGGAAGGCATATTAGCGATCGGCTTTTTAGACAGCTTCTTGAATCCATTCACCGATAGTTCTTCAATCTCTCAAAATTTTCCCGTCATACCCAGGGAGCTGACTTTCCAGCCAGCTCCCCGCTTCAAATACTGCCCCTCCAAAGCCCCACCCCCAGCACAGGAGACCTCTGACCATGGATACCTACACCAAACTGCTGTCAACGATCAGCGGCGCAGCCAAAGAATTTCCGCCCCGCCTGTCATCCGGCTATAATATTTTCAACATATTGAACATCACCGAAAAAGAAGTCATCATGTGCCGGTTTCTGGCTGACTTGCTGAATCCCGAAGGCAGACATGGTTGCGGGACGCTGTTTCTGCGGTCCTTTTTCCGGGACATCTTAAAGGAATATGATACAAACGAACTGCTTCTCACCCACACATATATTGACAGAGAGTATGTCACTGCCAACGACAGACGGATTGACATCGTTATCCGAAATTCCCGCTTCTTTATCCCTGTTGAGGTCAAAATCTATGGAGACGAACAGGAAGCCCAATGTTATGATTACGCCCAATACGCCAGAAACGCGCCCCTTATTTATCTCACAAGATTTGGAGATGTTCCGTCCCTGTACAGTCGGAAAGAAAAAGACGGAACAAATGTTTTGCCACTTGACCGTATACTCTGTATTTCATGGGAACAGGATATTTATGATTGGCTGGAGAGATTGCTGAAACATTTACCAGAGCCCATAAAATCAGGCGTTACGCAGTATATGGATGCCATCCGGATGACGGCAGACGGAAGGAATAAAAAGATGATGAAAAAAACATTGGAAGCGCTTTATGAATCGCCTGATTTTTTTCATGCGGGTATTGAGATTGAGAAATCCATGAAGGCCGCAAAAATCCGCCTCATAAGAATGGTTTTTGACGACCTGAAAAAAGAAATGACCCATCTGCTTCCAAAGTATGGCCTAGAACCTGAGACCGAACATGTCTACTATTCTTATGAGGAAAAACAGCATGAGAAATTTTACGATAGCTACAGCACCTACCCCGGATTAAACTATGTGGTGCGGCAGGCAAAGTTCCAAAAGGAAGGGCTGAGCATGTGGTTCCGGATAGAGGTGGAGCACTGTCTCTTTGCCGGTTTTGCTCTGTTTGACACAAAAGAACATTGGCAGGTAGATAAGATCAACCAGGAACTGATAGACGAAGCCGCAAAGTATCTTGTCCGGGATATGATCACCCCCGCAGATTGGTGGCTGACATGGTGCTATCCCAATGGAAAGCGGCAGGATGATTCTTATGACGACGTTCCGGATTTTAAACATATGAATCCCTGCGCTGTCAGCCTTGTGGACCCGCAGGTTCGAAGGATATTTGCAGAGCGCGCGGTGAAGACGTTTGAGGAAGAGCTTTTGAAGTATCTTTTATAGAGAGTCTCTATTGGGGCGGGATTTTCCGGCAGTGAAAATCCTCTGCCCTGCTTTATTCAGACTCTGCCTCATCTTTATCCCCATCCAATCTCTCCACACAATACAGCAAAAACTCCATATCAATATCCCGAAAATTCTTAACACCTTTATCAATAACCCTCATCCCGTTTCGCTCAGCCACTTTTTGAGAAGCTATGTGTGTATTCCGAATAATCGAATAAACCCTGTCTGCATGAAGAACCGTAAACGCATAGTCCCTGCAGGCAGCTGCCGCCTCTGCCGCGTATCCTTTATGCCAATGCTCCTTTTGAAACAAATATCCGACTTCTAAAACTTCCTCACCTCTCCACTTCTGCATGGTCAGTCCGCATTGGCCGATCATTTCCCCTGTCTCTTTTAACACAACAGCCCAGAGTCCAAACCCATACTTCTCATATCGTTTAAGGTGCCGGTCAAGCCAGCCCTGGGCTTCTTCTAAAGTAAACGCGCTTTCATAGGCAGCGCTCATTACCTCCTCATCACACAGGATTCTGCACAATGGGCTAAAATCCGACTGGTTCATTTCTCTGATTATAAGGCGTTCTGTTTCTATCAAAACTAACTTTTTAATCGGAAAAAACATATAATTCTTCCCTGTCTGGGGACAGGTAAAATCGTGAACTGCCCCTGCCAGGGAAATCCCGTTATCTTTCATGTATTGTATCACCCTGGAAAAAACATCGTCTTCCTCACATTCCACATAGAGATACTCATAACCGGGAACCGTCCACTTGGTCCAACCGCTGGGGGCTTCTGCGTCACTTCCACACTCCACCCCGGCAAGATAAAGCCCTTTCCTGAAATCCTCCCACGGATGAAAGGAATACGAAAAATCAGACATAACCCCCCAGATACCAGCCAGATCTCCATTCTCATTTTTCCTGGCTAAGCTTCGAACCTCTTCGAAATGAGAATTGGCATCCGCCCATAGTCTCTGAATAAACCCATCCCCGTCTAAAGTAGAACCTTCCTTCCCTATTACAACAAAAGACTCCTTTACACATCTTTCAATTTTCATATATCCCTCCATAAGGTTCCAAGGACAGTATCCTTATACCCTGTTTTCAGGAAACACATCGTTTCCCTATCCCTATAGCAAAAACACCTGCCGCTGCTAAAAACCCTTCCTTAACACCAATACATTTTCCCCATTCCGATACTCATATTCCACACTGTCCACACTTTTCTTCACCATAAAAATCCCCAGCCCGCCAACAGGCCGCTCCTCCACAGAAAGGCCAAGATCCGGTTCCTCCCGCTCCAGAGGATTGTAAGGCGTCCCGCTGTCCGCAAAAGTGATAACCGCTGCCTGTTCCTGTCCCGGCGCCCCCTCCACATCCACCTGGATTGTCACCATTCCCACAGACTCCCCATAGGCATAATGGGCGATATTTACAAAAATTTCCTCTACCGCTATCTGCACCTGCATAAGGGTTTTCATCTTACAGCCTGCCGGTGTCAACTGCTCTTCCACCAAATCCATAACCTGCCCCAGATTTTCCACCTTGGCCTGCAGAGTCAATTCCGTCATAATTCTCTGTCTCCCGCAAAATAATCAATCATGCTCTATGGTCAGAACATGAGAAAATCCCGTCATCTCAAAAACTTCCAAAATCATCTCATTGGCATTTTTAACAACCATAGTGCCTTTCCTGGCATTCATCTTTTTCTGGGTGGTCAACAGCACTCTCAGCCCCGCGCTGGCCAGGTACTGCAGGTCCGTCAAATCAAAAATCACCTCATCAATGTCATCCAGCAAAAGGGTCCTCTCCAACTGCGGGGAAGTGGTGGTATCCAGCCTCCCGTTTAATCTTACCACCAGCCTGCTGCCGTCCCTGTTCTTTGTAATCGTCATCTTCTTATCCTCCTCTTTTATTAAAAAACCCTTTCATCCTCATCTAGTATGACCCGCACTAATTAGCCATATGTTTCACGCAGGATAAATTTTCAGCCTGCAAGGCGGAAGAGGGAGGCGATGCGGTGGCATCGTTGACCGATGACAACGAAGCAGATGGAAATTTAGACAAGTGAAACATGTGGCTAATTAGTGTGGGTCATACTAGCATCTCTCTTCCATCTCTACATCATACCACAAGCCGCAGACAAATGCATTGTTAATTTCCTTTAAGCACGAAATTGTTTGCGGTTGAGAAAAGACCGCGAATATGGTATGATGTTACCATAGTTTTCAACATCGAATCTGTCTAAGTGCCAATTAAAACATTTAACCGATTTTGGAAAGGAGTCCCCCAGCCCATGGAAGCAAACGAATCAAAAATGGTGCGCTTTACCGAAGACCAGGTAATCCTGCAGCAAGGTTCTACGGAAAAAGTGCTTTACAAAATCATACACGGAAAAGCGATTGTCTATCTCAACTATGGACAGGAAGATGAATACATTGTAGGAATCCTGTCAGAACAGAGATGTTTCGGGGAATTTACCATCCTGTGCGGCAAGCCCAGTATTTACACCGTAGTGGCTTACAGCGACGTTCTGCTTCTGCGCATCCCGGAAGAAGACTTTGACGATTTCATCAGAAATAACAGCGCCAATGCCATAGGCATCATGCGCAACCTTGCCAACACCCTGGTCACCCTCAGCTTTAACATTAATCTCATACTGGAAGAGCTGGAACAGGGAAAGAAGATTGAACCGGAAAAATATAAGGACATCACCAGGAAAATCCAATACTGTACTGCCCTGGACCCGGAAAATCAGTTCCGGTTTACTTCCTCCGTTTAGCCGCAACCTAATAAGGATGAGACAAAAACCATCATGGTTTTCCGTCTCATCCCTATATTTTTATGCCTGATCCATAGTTCTCTCTGTCCCATCACCCATCATTTCATCCCTCTACTCCCCCATCAAGTCCGCCATCACCTGCTCCACCGTCTCAATCCTCTTTGCCCTCCAGGCATTGCTTCCGCAAAACAAAAGAGCGTCATCCACCTCCCCCTCTGCCCCGTGAACCAACGCGCTGGTAATGCAATAAGGCGTAACCGAAGGTTCACATTTCTCCAGACACCCATAGCACCGCTCCGGCGCAATCCGCCCTTTTGCCGCCCTCTCCAGAAACGGATTCACAATCGCCCTCCCAGGCATACCCACAGGACTTTTCGTAATCACAATATCCTTTTTCCCGGCCTTAATATAAGCCTGCTTATAACTCTCCGGGGCATCACATTCCTCAGTAGTCACAAACCTGGTAGCCACCTGCACGCCGTCCGCCTCAAGATTCATATGGTGAACCACATCCTCATGGCTGTAAATCCCCCCGGCCGTCACCACCGGAATATGCCGTCCACACTTCCTCTCATAATCCTTCACCACGTCCAGAATCTTCCCGATCTCCAGGTCATACAAATCCCTCTTAAACGTGGTCTCCACATCCTCTGTATCCGCCCCATACTCATTTAACTGCTCCCTGGAAAACCCCAGATGCCCGCCGGCCAAAGGCCCCTCAATCACCACCAAATCCGGCGCCTTTCCATATCGTCGGTCCCACATCCTGCATATTACGCCAGCCGCCTTTGCCGTAGACACAATAGGGGCAATCATCGTCCTCTTTCCTGTCCCACACTCCCCCTGTGCCTCCTGCACATACTCCGGCAGAGAAACCGGAAGTCCGGCCCCGGAAATAATCAAATCCGCCCCGGCCTTAACCGCCGCTTTCACGTACTCCCTGTAGTGCCTGGAAGCCACCATAATATTAAATCCGATTACCCCATAAGGCGCTATCTCCCTGGCTTTCTCAAGCTCCCTGCCAATAGCCCGCAAATTAGCCTCCAAAGGATTCACCCCGAAATCCGGCTCCCGAAAACCGATCTGCGCCGCGGAAATAACTCCCACACCCCCGGCCTTTGCCACAGCCCCGGCCAGACGGTGGAGGCTGATTCCCACCCCCATTCCGCCCTGAATCACAGGCTTTTCAACCGTAAAATCACCGATTACCAACGGATTCATCTTTCCCATAGTATTCTCCCGATCAACAACTAAATCCTGCAAAATCTCTCATACCTCTGCTTCTGCAGCTCCCCGCTGCTCATGCATCCATATGCATCCAAAAATCCGCAAATCATTTCCTCCATGTCCCAGGCGATCTCTCTCAGGTTATCCCCGCAGGCAGGTTCCCTCTCCGAAATCACCCCGTCAACAATCCCAAGCTTTAAAAGATCCCCTGCCGTAATCTTCATCACCCCGGCAGCTTCCTCTGCCCTCTTGCTGTCCTTCCACAAAATCGAAGCAAATCCCTCCGGCGACAGCACGGAGTAAACCGCATTCTCCATCATCCACACCTCATTGGCAACAGCCAGGGCCAGGGCGCCGCCGCTTCCTCCCTCACCAATCACAACCGACAAAACAGGAACCTTTAAATCCGAAAGCTCAAACAGATTTCTGGCAATGGCCTCTCCCTGCCCCCGCTCCTCCGCCTCAATTCCGCAGAACGCCCCCGGCGTATCCACAAAACAGATAACCGGACGGCCAAATAACTCCGCCTGCTTCATAAGGCGAAGGGCCTTTCTGTACCCCTCCGGGGAGGGCATTCCAAAGTTCCGGCTGATATTCTCCTTGGTAGACTTGCCCTTCTGCTGGCCAATCACCGTCACAGCCCGGCCATGGAACATGGCAAGCCCTCCCACCACGGCCCCGTCATCTCCAAAATACCGGTCTCCGTAGAGTTCCATAAAATCATCAAAAATCATCTCTATATAATCCAATGCCGTGGGCCTGTCTGCCCGCCGCGACAGCTGCACATGCTCCCAGGCCGTTTTTTCGCTGATAAAAGCTTTCCCGGCCCTGTCTCTAAGGCCGTCCGCCGCTTCTTTAACGGCCCCGCCATTGTCATCTTTCCCCCAAGCTTTCCTCCCGTCCCCGCAGCCCGCGCCGCTTACCCTATGCATATATAACAATTTTCCCAGAGTATCTTTCATTTCTTCTCTGGGTACAATCCTGTCCACAAACCCGTGTTCCAGCAAAAACTCCGACCTCTGAAACCCTTCCGGAAGCTTCTGCCCGATGGTCTGCTGAATCACCCTTGGCCCGGCAAACCCGATGAGAGCCCCAGGCTCCGCCAAAATCACATCCCCAAGCATGGCAAAGCTGGCCGTCACTCCCCCGGTGGTCGGGTCCGTGAGAACGCTGATAAACAAAAGCCCTGCCTCATGATGCCGCTTCAAAGCCCCGCTGGTCTTGGCCATCTGCATCAGGGACACACACCCCTCCTGCATCCTGGCCCCGCCGGAACAGGCAAAAATAATCACCGGAAGCCGCTGCTTGGTAGCCCTCTCCACCATGCGGGTGATCTTCTCACCAACCACATGGCCCATGCTGCTCATCAAAAATCTGGAGTCGCAGACTCCAAGAGCCGTCTTCTCCCCGTTGATCAGACATTTTCCAGTGACAATGGCCTCATTGAGCCTGGTCTTCTCCCTGGCCTCCCGCACCTTGTCCTCATACCCCGGAAAATCCAGAGGATTGCCAAACTCCATGGCGCTGTCCCACTCCTCAAAACTCCCCTTATCTGCAGTGATCTCAATCCTTCTGAACGCGTGAACACGGAAATACGCCTTACATTTCGGACATGTGTACAAGCTGTCCATCACATCATCCCGATAAACCGGCTGACCGCACTTTCTGCACTTTCTCCACAAACCCTCCGGAACATTAGGTTCCCTGGTCTGGCCTTTGTACTTTGTATCAATCAGTGTGTATGTCTTCTTAAACATATCCTTCAGCATATTCCGGTCTCTCCTTTCAAATTTCGTTCCCTGTTTCTACTTCCCATACTGCGGAAAATACGTGGGAATAAAATGGGTATCCGTGTCCCCCTGGCCAAAGGCCTCATGATTCAAAATCTCATACTGAAAATCCAGATTCGTCTCAATCCCCTCAATCACCAGCTCCCCCAGGGCGCTGCGCATCTTGGCAATAGCTGACTCCCTGTCCTTTCCATGAACGATCAGCTTCAAAAGCATAGAATCATAATTAGGCGGCACCCGGTAATCACAGTAAATATGGCTGTCCACCCGGACACCGTTGCCTCCCGGCGTGTGAACATTGGTAATCAGTCCCGGACAAGGCATAAAATTCTTTGCCGGATTCTCCGCGTTAATCCTGCACTCAATGGCATGGCCCTGAATCCGGACCTGATCCTGGGTCACGGACAACGGCTCCCCGGCGGCAATCCGTATCTGCTCCCTGATCAGATCCATGCCTGTCACCATCTCCGTCACCGGATGTTCCACCTGAATCCTGGTATTCATTTCCATAAAATAAAAGTTCTTATTTTTATCTAAAAGGAACTCAATGGTTCCTGCATTCTCATATCCAACCGCCTTTGCTGCCCGAATGGCCGTCTCCCCCATTTTCCTGCGAAGCTCCCCGGAAATAGCGATAGACGGAGACTCCTCCAAAACCTTCTGATGCCTCCTCTGAATGGAACAATCCCTCTCCCCAAGATGCACCACATGGCCCTGTTTGTCCGCCATAATCTGAAACTCAATATGCCTGGGCTTCTCAATATACCGCTCCAGGTACATGGTATCATCGGAAAATCCCTTTACGGACTCCATCTGGGCATTGAGAAAATTCGCCTCAAAATCATCCGGCCCGTAGGATATCCGCATACCCTTACCGCCGCCGCCGGAGGAAGCCTTGATCATCACCGGATAACCGATTTCCTCCGCCATGGCTTTGGCGTCCTCCACCTTGTACACCGGCTCCTTACTTCCCGGCACCACCGGCACCCCGGCCTCCATCATGGTCTTTCTGGCCTCCGACTTGTTGCCCATCTTGTTAATCAAATCCGCCGACGGCCCGATAAATGTAATGCTGCACTTCTCACAAAGCTCCGCAAACCTGGCATTCTCCGACAAAAACCCGAAGCCCGGATGAATGGCCTCCGCTTTCATTGCCACGGTAGCGGAAATAATCCTCTCCATGTTCAGGTAGCTTTTGTCGGAAGGAGCCGGGCCGATACAGATCGCCTCATCCGCCAGAAGCGTGTGGAGAGAATCCCTGTCAGCCTCCGAATACACGGCCACTGTCTTGATCCCCATTTCCCTGCAGGCCCGGATAATCCGCACCGCGATCTCTCCCCGGTTGGCAACCAATATTTTCGTAAACATAAGCCATTCCCCTATCCAATCATAAAAGTCAATTCCGCCGCCACGGCGACCTTGCCGTCCACGGTAGCCGTGGCCTTTCCGATGCCCATAGGCCCTTTCTGCTTGATGATCTCACACTCCAGCCGAAGCTTGTCCCCCGGAACCACCTTTCTCTTAAACCTGGCATGATTGATGGCTCCGAAATACGCGGTCTTTCCTTTGTTTTCCTCCACGCTCAAAATCGCCACAGCCCCCACCTGAGCCAGGGCCTCCACCATCAGCACCCCAGGCATCACCGGTTCCTGGGGAAAATGGCCCCTGAACTGGGGCTCATCAAACGTCACGCATTTATATCCCACTGCCCTGACTCCCGGCTCCAGCTCCTCAATACAGTCGATCAGCAGAAACGGGTGACGATGAGGGATGATCTCCTCAATCTCCTTAATTCCAAGCATATGATTTTTCTCCTTTTACCGAATCCTGAACAACGGCTGGTTGTACTCCACCACATCTTCGTTATTGACCAAAATAGCCTCAACCACCCCGTCATACTCACTCTCAATCTCATTCATCAGCTTCATGGCCTCAATGATTCCCAGAACCTGGCCCTTTTTCACAACATCTCCCACCTTCACGAAATTCTCCGCGTCCGGGGAGGAGGCGCTGTAAAATACGCCCACCAGCGGCGAAACCACCACCTTATCTGACTCAATGGGTGCTTGCGCCGCAGCCGTCTGTCCCGGGACTGCGGCAGCTGCCACGGTCTGGACAACGGCTCCTGTTCCCAGGAGGCCTGCGGCCGGTACGGAAGAGGCCGGTATGGCGGATGCTGCCGCGCTTCCCGCTGCCAAAACTGCTGCTTGCGGAACTATGGCGGCACTTCCGGACACGCCTGGTATCGCGCCGACTGCTCCGGCTGCTCCCGGTATCACGCCTATACTTCCTGACATCCCTGGAATCACACCGACGTTCCCGGCTGTCCCTGACACTGCGCCTACAGTTCCTGCTGCACCAGGCATCATGCCGACGCCTCCCACTCCTTCCAGGCCAGACGCCGCTCCGATGCCTCCGACTACTTCCAGACCAGACGCCGCCCCAATCCCGCTTTCCCCGTAGGCTGCCGTCACGGCACCACTGGGATTATCCTTCCGCAGACGAATCTTAGTCCCGTTATCCTCCACATCCAGCTCCGTAAGCCCGTGGTCCGTAAAAGCCTGAATCAACGCAAGAACACTCTGTATCTCCATACCCGTTTCCCCCTATTCCTCAAACTTCTTAATAAGCAGGCTGGCATTGTGGCCGCCGAATCCCAGGGAATTGCTCATGGCATACCGGATATCCGCCTTCACGCCCTCTCCCTTGGTGTAATCCAAATCGCACCCCTCATCCTCTTTCTCAAGACCGGCCGTGGCATGGACAAACCCTTCCTCTATAGCCTTCACGCAGACGATAAACTCCACGCCTCCCGCAGCCCCCAGAAGATGTCCGACCATAGATTTCGTAGAATTAATGTGAACCTTATACGCATGGTCTCCCAGGGCCAGCTTAATGGCCTTTGTCTCAAACAGGTCATTGTGGTGGGTCCCGGTTCCGTGGGCATTCATATAATCCACATCCTCTGCCAGGACGCCTCCGTCCTTCATGGCCATCTCCATGGCCTTGGCCGCCCCGCTTCCGTCCTCTGCCGGTGACGTAATGTGGTAGGCGTCGCAGGTAGCCCCGTAACCAACCAGCTCCCCGTAAATCTTCGCTCCCCTTGCCATGGCATGGTCCAGAGACTCCAGAACCACCACTCCGGCTCCCTCACCCATAACAAACCCGTTTCTCTCACAGTCAAAGGGAATGGAAGCCCTTAAAGGGTCCTCCGAAGTAGACAGAGCCGTCAAAGCTCCAAACCCGGCAATACTCAAAGGCGTAATCGAAGCCTCCGTGCCGCCAGCCACCATAACGTCCGCTTCCCCGTACTGAATCGAACGGAACGCCTCCCCAATGGAATGGGTCCCCGTGGCGCAGGCCGTAACCACATTAAAGCATTTCCCCTTAAGGCCAAACTGGATGGCCACATTTCCCGCCGCCATATTGCCGATCATCAAAGGAACCAGAAGAGGATTTACCCGGCTTGGCCCCTTGTCCAGAAGCTTCTTGTACTCCCTCTCAATAGACTGCAGGCTTCCGATGCCAGAACCGATGCACACGCCCACGCGGTAAGGGTCCTCCTTCTCCATCTCAAGGCCCGAATGTTCCAGAGCCTCCTTAGCCGCCGCAACCGCAAACTGGGAAAACCGCTCCATCCTCTTGGCAGTCTTCGGGTCCATATAATTTTTGCCCTCAAACCCCTTCACCTCAGCCGCCAGCTTCACCTTGTAATTCTCTGTATCAAAAACCGTGATCGGCCCGATTCCCACCTTCTTTTCCTTCAGCCCGCTCCAAAACTCATCCACACTGTTTCCAATAGGGGTAATCGCTCCCATTCCGGTAACAACCACACGATTGCTCATCCTTTCACTCCTCCTGTCTTCTGCCGGGCCATGCCCCGCCTAAACATCCCTTGAAACACCCAAGTGTCCGCTGCCAATACTGCCCTTCAAAAATACCCGTCAGACCGGTACAGACCGGCTACATAGCCATGCCTCCGTCCACACACAATACCTGGCCCGTAATATACCTGGCCTTATCCGAAGCCAGAAATGCCACCGCCTCCGCCACATCCGTTGTCTCCCCGAACTCCTTCATGGGAATCTGAGCCCTGGCTCCCTCCTTCACTCCATCCGGCAGCACTTTTGTCATTTCTGTATTAATAAATCCCGGTGCAATGGCATTAACCGTAATCCCCCTGCTTGCCAGCTCCCTGGCCGCGGACTTGGTCATGCCGATAATCCCGGCCTTGGAAGCCGCGTAATTCACCTGCCCCGCATTTCCCAGAACCCCGGAAACCGAAGAAATATTGATGATCCTGCCGCCCTTCTGCTTTAACATCTGCCGGGCCACATGGCGCATACAGTTGAAGGCCCCCTTCAGATTGGTCCTTACAACCCCGTCAAAATCCTCCTCCGACATCCGCATCAAAAGCCCGTCCCTGGTAATCCCCGCATTATTCACAAGAATATCAATATGCCCGTAATCCTTAATCACCTGCTCCATAAACTTCCCGGCTCTCTCAAAATCCGACACGTCACACTGAATGGCCTCCGCCTTTCCGCCCTTATCCACAATCTCCTTAACCGTGTCCATTGCCCTCTGGGCCGAACCATTATAATTTACGATCACCGCAGCCCCAGCGGCCGCCAAAGTCCTGGCAATTTCCCGGCCAATCCCCCGGCTTGCCCCGGTAACCACCGCCACCTTACCTGTCAGCATAACTCCCTTTCTCCTCTCATTTAAGCCAATTCCGCAAATCTGAACCCGGACAGGAGCATCGCCCTCCCCGGCACGGCGCCCTCACTGCCGCACTTTCTCCAAATCATCCATCTTCTCTATATTAAGAACCTTCACGTCCCTTGAAATCTTTCTCACAAACCCGCTGAGGGTTTTCCCCGGCCCGATCTCCACAAAGGTGTCCACCCCGTCCTTCAGCATGGTCTCCACACTCTGCTGCCATCTCACCGAAGAATACACCTGCCGCGTCAGCAGCGGCTTCACCAGCGCCTCATCCGTCACATACTCCGCCGTCACGTTGGCCACATAGGGAATTTCCGGCTTTGACACCTTAACATGTTCCAGCACCTTCCCAAGCTTCTCCCCTGCCCCTGTAAGCATCTTCGAATGAAACGGCCCGCTGACATTAAGAGGAACCACCCTCTTAGCGCCGGCTTCCTTCAATTTCGTCCCAGCCAGTTCCACAGCTTCCTTTTTCCCGGAAATCACAATCTGCCCCGGGCAATTATAATTGGCGATCTGGACATCCTCCATATCCCCGATCACCTGCTCAATCTTCTCTGCGTCCATAGCCAGCACCGCCGCCATGGCGCCAATCCCCACAGGAACCTCCCCCTGCATCAGGATTCCCCTCTGCCTCACAGTGGTAATGGCATCATCCACGGACATAACCCCCGCAGCCGCCAGCGCGCAATATTCTCCCAGGCTCAGCCCCGCGGCCACATAAGGCCTGATATCCGTCTTCTCCATCAGCACCTTCATCATGGCAATGCCGGCAGTCACCATAGCCGCCTGGGTGTACTCCGTAATATCCAGCCGGTCATTTTTCTCAAAGCACAGCTCTGGCATAGAAAATCCCAAAAGCTCTGACGCCCTGTCAAAAATCCGCCTTGCAGTCTCCGTATTATCGTAAAAATCCTTACCCATGCCAACCGTCTGCGCTCCCTGTCCCGGGAAAATAAATGCAACCTTATTCATGAAATGCTCCTTCTGCTATCACATTGTATCCACAGATATCCGCAGATTCGGCAGCAAAATCCCCTGCTGCCTTTCTCTGCCTCAATACCAAAAACCAATGGTTTCCAATCCCCGGCAAATCCGCCTGTCTGTCAATCCCACTTCATCAGCGTCTTCGCCTGGTCCATCATTTCCTCAACCATCTCTTTGCAAGTCTGCTCTTTGGAAATCAGCCCCGCGATCTGTCCCGCCATAACCGTTCCCCTGGCCACATCGCCCTCCTGAACCGCCCGGCGCAGCGCCCCCAGAGTCATATACTCCAACTCCTCAAAGGATTTCCCCTCTGCCTCCATCTTCACATATTCTCTGGTCATCTCATTTCTCAGACAGCGGATGGGATGGCCATGGCTTCTCCCGGTCACTGCCGAATCAATATCCTTTGCCTTGATGATTCTCTGCTTATAATTCTCATGTACCACGGCCTCCTTAGACACCACAAACCTGGTGCCGATCTGGACCGCCTCAGCCCCAAGCATAAAAGCCGCCGCAATCCCTCTGCCGTCGCCGATTCCCCCTGCCGCGATCACAGGAATCTCAACCGCGTCCACAACCTGGGGAACCAGGGTCATGGTAGTCTGCTCTCCGATGTGGCCTCCGGACTCACACCCCTCTGCCACAACCGCGTCCGCCCCGTGCCGCTCCATGCGCCTTGCCAATGCCACAGAAGCCACCACAGGAATCACCTTCACCCCTGCTGCCTTCCATATGTCCATATACTTCTCAGGATTCCCGGCTCCGGTGGTAACCACCCGAATGCCTTCCTCCACGATCACCTTGGCCACGTCGTCCGCGTAAGGGCTCATCAGCATCACATTCACCCCAAAGGGCTTGTCCGTCAGCTTCCTTGCCTTGCGTATCTCCTCCCTGACCACTTCTCCCGGCGCATTGGCCCCGCCGATCAGCCCCAGGCCCCCAGCCTCAGAAACCGCCGCCGCCAGATGATGCTCCGCCACCCAGGCCATGCCGCCCTGTATAATCGGGTATTCCACCCCCAAAAGCTCTGTAATTCTTGTCCTCATTTTACTCAACGCCTTTTTCCTTCAGATAATTCATCACTTCGCCTACCGTCAGAAGATTCTGCAGATCCTCCGCCGGAATCTCCACCGAATACTCATCCTCCAGCGCCATCACCAGCTCAAACAAATCCAGAGAATCCGCCGCCAGATCGTCCTTAAAATTAGAATTTTCCGTGATGGTATCCGCATCCACACTCAACTGCTCCGAAATAATTTCCTTCATCTTCTCTAACATGATTTTACTCTCCCTTTCTTTTCTTCCTTTTCAAATGATATCTATAGCAAGTTTTCGACAAAAACCGAAAAACTTTGACTATCAAATTATTTTAACAAAAAAATTATGATTCCAACTTACCATCCGCCTGAAATATCCACCAGACTGCCTGCGTCCGCTGCCCGCCCAGTGTACTTACCACTGAACCAGCACCGCGCCCCAGGTAAGCCCGGCCCCAAATCCTGCCAGCACCACCTTATCCCCCTTTTGAAGCTTCCCCTGCCGGTTCAGCTCATCCAGAAGAATCGGTATGGTAGCCCCGGACGTATTGCCGTACCGGTCAATATTCATGGGAATCTTGTCCATGGAAATCTTAAGCCGCTTGGCAATAGACTCACATATGCGGTAATTGGCCTGATGCAGCACCAGATACTTCACCTCATCCATATCTGTACCTGCATCCCTCAACAGGCTCTCCACGCACTCCGGCACCTTCTTCACCGCAAACTTAAAAACCTCCTGGCCCTCCATGGCGATGTACCCCGGCTCCGGCTTCGTCCCTGTAAGAAAATTCCCCATAGTCCTGGCCTGGCATGTGAGAACCGCCGCCTTCCTGCCGTCAGAACCGATCTTTCCGCAAATCAGCCCCCTGTCTCCATCCTCACAGGCCCGCGCAACCGCCGCCCCGGCCCCGTCGCCAAACAGCACGCAGGTACTTCGGTCCGACCAGTCCACAGCCTTGCTCAGATTATCGGCGCCGATCACCAGCCCTGTCTTGTAGGCCCCTGTCTTCATCAGCCCGTCCATAGTGTGCAGAGCAAATATAAACCCGGAACAGGCCGCGCTCACATCATACCCCACCGCGTTCTCCGCCCCCAAAATCCCCTGGACCTCACAGGCCGCGCTTGGAAAACAGTTATCCGCCGTGGTGGTGGCTACTATGATGATGTCAACCTCCTCCGGCCTCACCCCCGCGTCCTCAAGGGCCAGCTTCGCCGCCTCAGCCGCCATCCAGGTGGTCCCCGGCCCGTGGGAAATG
>CAJUFP010000005.1 GCA_910585645.1 uncultured Hungatella sp.
TCCATGGCATAAATTCACCCGGACAGGACCATCCTTCCCTTCTCTGACTGGCAAAGGCAGGATTCGCTGGCCAAGGTTTGCTCACTTCAGGTGGTTCCGGTAGGGGACGTTGCCGCAACTTTGTAGCGAGGAAATAGCTGCTTTTTATGGCCTAAGGACACATGTACGCACTATCCAGGATTTAAGTGAAGAGGTGCTGGAATCCACACCGCCGTGGGGGCCGAGACGGTCCTATCTCCGCCAGGGGCGGTGCCGTCCAGGCCACAGGCAGGACTACAACAGTACAGACACGATTAATACTTTATTTTTTCTTGTATTTATGATTGCCATGTTCTTGGTATTGGCAAAGGCCGGTTCATAACCTTTGTTTGTCACGGCAGTATCTTGAAGAATCTCGGAAAAGCCTATAAAATCAATGATAGTGCGGCTCAATGAGGTGCTTACTACACCACTGCTACACCATGCAGCTTTCTTTTATGAAAAGGACTGCCGCTTTTTAGGAAGATTATGCACCTTCCCACAGTGCCGACTACTACGGAACTCCCCCCTATCTTTCTTTTATAAAACAAAATCAAAAGCAAGGTATTGACATCTTGCTTTTGATGTGCTATGATACCCCATGAAAGGAAAAGGAGGTGCTGAATTGAACGATAACCTTACCAGCGGGCAACTCATAAAACAGCTCCATGACGCAATCGAAAGACAGGCAAATAATTCCTTGCGTCAGAACGACTTGACTATGGTTCAGGTATGGGTGCTGCTGTCACTGAACGAAAAAGACGAAAAGACCTACTCATTCAAAGAACTGGAACGCATTTTAGGGGTAGCACAATCTACTTGTGCCGGAATCGTAAACAGGCTTGCATTAAAGAAACTGGTTGACTGTTTTACCGACCCAAACGACAAGCGAATGAAACTTGTCCGAATTACCCCGGCAGGTGAAAAATGCTGCCAGGACGCTATACAGAATAGCAGAAAAGTGGAGCAAACCATGTTTCACGGACTATCTGAAGAAGAACAGGCCATGTTTCACAGTCTGCTCCAAAGGATATACGAGAACATGAAATAAATGCCCGCCAGACTCGCGGGCATTTATCCCAAACAAATTGATAGCATGCTTTCATAAAAGACTGATGAAGAATCAAAAAGAGGATTGCCGTTGATAGAAACCCGTTATAAAGCGGGTATTTATAAAAATCAATTCAATAGCTTGCTTTTGACAAGCATACAAGGAGGAAAATTTATGGAACAGAAATCACTGGAAGTATTTGAATCAATGCCCGTACCCAAAGCAGTATTCAAGAACGCCTTGCCCGCTATGGCGGCTATGCTCATGGTATTAGTCTACAATCTGGCTGATACATTCTTTATCGGTCAGACCCATGACGCATTACAGGTTGCCGCAGTTTCCCTTGCAACGCCTGTATTTCTGATGTTTATGGCAGTAGGAACCGTGTTCGGAATGGGTGGCACTTCGGTTATCTCCCGTGCGTTGGGAGAGGGAAGAAAGGACTATGCAAAGAAAGTATGCTCTTTCTGTATGTGGGGCTGCGTGATTGTGGGTGTGGTTATGGCGGCTCTGTTCTTGATTTTTATGGAGCAGATACTTTCCCTGATCGGGGCAAGTTCCGATACATGGGATTTAGCGAAAACCTATCTGATGATTGTTGTATGCAGCGGGCCTTTTGTGCTTATCTCCAACTGTTACGCCAATGTAATCCGTACAGAGGGAGAATCGGGGCGGGCTTGTATGGGGCAGCTTTTAGGAAACCTGCTGAACGTAGTTCTTGACCCGATTATGATTTTAGGTTTTGGGTGGAATATCGCCGGGGCTGCTATCGCCACCGTGATCGGGAACGTGTTCGGGGCAGGATATTACATTTCCTATTTTCTCCGTGGAAAATCAAGCCTTAGTGTCCGGCTGAAAGATTTTACCTTAAGGGAAAAGGTTTGCAGCAGCGTGCTTGCCATTGGCGTACCCGCCGCATTAGGCTCTATGCTGATGAGCGTTTCACAAATCATTATCAACAGCCAAATGGCAGAATACGGCGATATGGCGATTGCCGGAATGGGCGTTGCGATGAAAGTTGTAACGATAACAGGCATGGTATGTATTGGGCTGGGGCAGGGCGTACAGCCTCTGCTGGGATATTGTGTAGGCGCGAAGCTATGGAAACGGTTCAAGGACGTGTTTAAGTTCTCTTTCATTTTTTCCTTCATTTTAGGCGTTGTCTTGACCGTGATCTGCTACCTGTTTACAAACCAAATCGTCAGTGCATTTTTAGCTGATGTGACAGCCTTTGATTACGCCGTCCAGTTTGCGAAAATCTTACTTACAACGAGTCCAATTTTCGGTGTGTTCTATGTCCTTACCAACGCTTTACAAGCTATGGGAGCAGCCACCGCTTCGTTGGTTATCAATTTGAGCCGACAGGGAATCATTTTCATTCCCGTCCTGTTCATTCTGAAAGCAGTCTTAGGACTTACCGGGTTAGTTTGGGCGCAGCCGGTAGCCGACATTCTTTCGATATTGCTTGCGGCTGTTTTGTATGTCAACACATACAAAAAGTTAAGTATACAGAAAACCGAAACGCCAAGTGAAGCATAAGAAATCAGGAAAACATAGCGATTGAGAGGAAAAAGAAATGCCATGAATGATCCCTTGAATATCTCACCGAGGAAAAGTTTTACCCGTTCAGCACATCAGACACTTATTTCATAGACCCCTACAAGCAATACCTTGTTACGATATGCGGTCAGAGGGTTATCCTCACAAACGGGGAGCTTGCCGAAGCTCTGTCCTCTCTGCCGGGGATATTCGGTGGATGTATGCGTGGTTGATATTTTTGAGACAAATGGGGAAGGGAAGAGGAAGAAAGCCAGCTGTGAGATGGATTTTGTTGTCAACAAAGGCGTGAAGAAGTATGATATCCAGTCCGCCCTAGAGCGTGTTTGAAAATTCATTCCCGCCATCTGCACGCCCCACTTTGCGGTATATTTGGCCCTCATTCGGTCAGCGTAGCCTACTACGCCTTCCTCATTCGGGCCAAATCTCCCACAAACTGTGTCGCGCACCTGACGGAAAGCAATTTTCAAACACGCTCTAACCCTTGACAGCGCCCAGAAGGAAAAGACGGAGCTTCGGCCGCTGCTTGGCGTCAGGGACTTTTTCCGGAAGGTCATTGTCACGAAGAGCGGAAAGAAACCGTGGCTGGATGAAGCGATAGAAACTGCAGAAAAATACTTAATCGGCTCTTGACTTTTCAGGCCAATGTAGTATGATAATAACTAGAATTCTAGTTAATGGAAGCGTCGAGGAAAAACAGAGACATAAAGCGGGAGGCTTTGGCAGTGCAAAAAGAGAGCGCAAATAAGGATGAATTGACGGAGAAAAGCATTATGGGAAAACTGGAAAAGCTGAATCACAAGATGAAGCGGCAGCTGGCCAGAAAGTTTCAGAGCGGTTCTCCCCTGTCCTGCGTTCAGGCCGTCAGCCTCCACTTTATCATGACAGAGTCCAAAAACGGGGATGTGTTTACCAAGGATCTGGAGGAGTTTCTGGACATAAAGAGTTCGTCGGCCACCAGCCTGGTGAACTATCTGGAGAAGTTCGGGTATATCCGCAGGGAACCTCTGGCGGAGGACGGCAGATATCGGAGGCTGGTTCTGACAGACCGGGCCAGGGATATTGAGCCTGAGTTGAATCAGACCATTGACGACTATATTTACAGCAAGTTTGTGGGGTTTACCGGGGAGGAACTGGAAACCCTGGAGTTTCTCCTGGACAAGATGCTGGCCAATGTTAGTACAGCTTTGCCTAAATTCCGGTGAATAGATCACCTGCCATCAGCGCCCTTAAGCGCGCCTGCAATGCTGTACAGATCCCTGTTTCGAAAGCCGGGAATAAAAGATATATTGGGATTGAAACTGTGGCTAAATACCTAGAATTCTAGTTAAATGCCGTGAAACGTCAGGCAGTTTTCTGCCTGAACAATATTTGCCTAAATACCTAGAATTCTAGTTATATGCCATATGTTTCTCAACCAAGGGAATGGATTGGCCTTTGATCAAAATCCGGGGAACTAGAACCTGTAAGAATGTTATGAGATCAGACGAGAAAGGAAGGGAAGGAAACGTGAGTGGAAAAGTATCGCGGCGTGATTTTCTGAAGGCCGGGGGAGCCGGCCTGGCGGGGGTGGCATTTTCCGCCCTGGGGATCGGCACGGTCCTGGGCAGTGAGACAGAGGCAGCCTCCGGCGGGGAGAAAAAAGTTGTGGAGGAGCTGACCTACGTGTGTCCCGTTTGCGGGGAGAGGGCAGGGGATTTTCAGTCTCTTAAAAAGCATTTTGAAGAGAAGCACTCCCAGGTGGAGGCGCCTGCCAGCATGGTGCTGCGCATCAACGGGGCTGACGTGGAGGTGTTTGTGGAGGACCACTGGACCCTGCGGGAGACTCTCCAGAGGGCCGTGGGCCTTACGGGCAATGCCAAGGAGATGTGCGATCGGGGCGGGTGCGGTTCCTGCACCGTGCTCATAGACGGGAAGCCGGCCCTGTCCTGCACCACCCTGGCGGTGGAGTGCAGGGGGAGGGAGATCGAGACGTCGGAGGGCATTGCCGCTGACCCCAAGTACCGCCCGCTGGTGGAGGCCTATGTAAAGTACGATGCCAGCCAGTGCGGGTACTGCACGCCGGGCCAGTTTACGGTGGCAAAGTACATACTGACCAAGTACCCGGACCCGACGGAGGAGCAGATCCGGACGGAGCTGTCCGGGAATATCTGCCGCTGCGGCACCTATTCCCGCCACGTACAGGCCATACAGGAGGCGGCAAAAGCCATAAAGGGAGGTAAGAGCTGATGGGAGAGACCAGCAAATGGGTTTTAGAGGGAACCAATGACGACCGCCAGGAGTTTAAGGTGGTGGGCACCTGGAATCATCCGGGAAGACAGTCCTGGGATATGGTCAGCGGCGCTGCCAAATATCCCACGGATTTATACAAGGAAGGGACGCTGACTGCCATGGCCCTCCGCTGTCCCTACGGCCACGCCAAGATCAAGAGCCTGGATATCACCGAGGCCCAAAAGCTTCCGGGGGTGAAACTGGTCCTGACCTATGAGGATGAGGAGCTGGCCTCCATGCCGGTGAACGTGCCGTCCTACTATGAGCTGGGCAAAAGCCCTCTTCTGGGGGATGAGGCGGAGTTTGAGGGGGATGAGTGCGGCGCCGTGGTGGTGGCGGACAGCGAGGAGACATGCCGTCAGGCCCTGGATCTTATAAAGGTGAAATGGGAGGTTCTCCCCTTTGTGCTGGACTGCCGGGAGGCGGGAAAGCCGGGAGCGCCCATTCTCCGGCCGGAGATGAACCCGGACAGCAACATGACGGGCAACACCTTCGGAGCTCCCATAAAGTGGGAGATCGGAAATGTGGAGAAGGGCTTTAAGGAGGCGGACCACATCGAGGTTATCGAGTACGGCCGCCCTATGTGGAACCAGTTCCGCCCCATGCCGCCTGCCTATTTCTCCTACTGGGACAATGACCCCTGGGGCAATCCAGACGGGGAGAAGATGTGCTATGTGACAAACCACGCCCATTTTCCCCTCAACGGCCCTGCCATATCGGCATCCATGGGCATGGGCGTCCACGAGGACAAGGTGCGGGCCTTAAGTCCTTACATGGCGGCCCGGTACTGTGATTTTGTGGAGAAAAGAGGAGCCCAGCTGGCGCCTGTGCTGTCAAAGAGGCTGGGCGGCGTTCCCGTGCGGTGTGTCAGCACCCGCCGTCAGTCCTTTGACGCCAATGTGCCCCAGACCTTTTTCACGGTGCGCATCGGGTTTAAGAACGACGGGACTTTGGTGGCGGTACAGCTGAAAAATGTCCACCAGACAGGGGCAAGGGGAGGATACGGGGACAAGACCCACGGCCATCTGGTGCTTCCGGCCAATGCCCAGGGCTTTAAGTCCACGTCCTGTCCCAACATCTACTCGGAGATGGAATACTATGTGACCAACGGGGCCTGCACCACGGCGGACCCGGGCAAGGACTCCTGGGAGCCGGTAAACCTGGCATTTGCCAAGATCGCGGACACCCTGAACATGGATATCTCCGAGGTTATTATGAAAAATGTGAAGGTGACCAAGCCTTCTCTGGAGACCTGCATGGAGACAGGGAAAAAGGCTTTTAAATGGGAGGAAAAATGGCATCTTCCGGGGAAAAAGAAGCTGGCTGACGGCCGTTTTCACGGCATTGCGTGCCGCAGCTGCTGGTCCATGACCTGGGGAATGATTTCCTACAATATTAATCTGAGGATGAACACGGACGGCAAGATCTACATGCCGTACTCGGAAGCTCTCATCGGCACCTACTGGCCGGACGCGGTGCAGCTTGTCATTGCGGAGGAGATGGGCATGAAGCCGGAGGATGTGATCGTGTACTACGCGGCCAATTATCCCAACTGGCAGAAGGGCGACGCGGCGGACAGAGGCGCGACCTGCACCTGGGCTGCCAAGGAGGCGGCCATACAGCTGAAAAAACAGATACTGGAAACAGGGGCCGCCCTGTTTGGGGTGACGGAGGATGAGGTGGATCTGGTGGATTCCATGATCACCTTAAAGGCTGATCCCACAAAGCAGATGTCCCTGGTGGGGATCGGGCAGCTGGCCGTGGGGTATTGCGGCAAGCCAAAGGTCCCGTTCCAGAATGACGTGATACGGACCATGAACGTGGATTTCTGCGAGGTGGCCGTGGACCCGGAGACCGGGCTGGTGGAGATACTGGACTACTGCGCGGCCCACGATTTCGGCAAACTGATCCGCCCCTCCTCGGGCCTGGGGCAGCTGGAGATGGCTCTGACCATGGCCTCGGGAAGAGCGCTTCGGGAGGAGATCATCTGGGATAAAAATACAGGGGTTCTGTTAAATGGAAATATGTACGATTACAAGGTTCCCACATCCCTGGACCAGCCGGTTATTGACACGATTCCGGTGGAGACCAGGTGCGGCGGAGGGGCTTACGGTTCCACAGGAGTGGCCCACGCCCACTGTGACGCGGGGCTGGTGGGGCTGGCCATCCAGAACGCCATCGGCAAGTTTATCCCCATGGCTCCCTACACGCCGGATAAGATACTGGCGGCCCTGGGGCGGGTATGAGCTACGGTGTTGGGACTCTGGGAACGCAGGGAGATTTTCGGAAAGGAGAAGGAAGAACATGAGAAAGTTTACGCATATGCAGGCATCCACGGTCAGAGAAGCGTCTCAGAACGCTGAGCGGGGAGCCATGGTCATTGCCGGAGGAACGGATCTTTTAGGAACTCTTAAAGATGAGATACTGCCAGTGTACCCGTCGGTTGTCATTGATCTAAAGACCATTGAAGGTCTGGATAAGATCGAGGATCAGGGGGACAGCCTCCTCATAGGGGCCATGGCGAAATTGGCGGACGTGGCGGATGATGAAGCGGTGAAAAAACACTGCCAGGCTTTGGCCGAGGCCTGCGGGAGAGTGGCGTCGCCTGCGATCCGCAACATGGCAACCCTTGGGGGAAATATTTGCCAGATGCACAGGTGCTGGTATTTTCGGACTCCCGACGACCGGTTCCACTGCAGCCGCAAAGGGGGAAATACATGCCCGGCCTATATGGGGGACAACCGATACCACTCCATTTTCGGGGTTCAGAACGGATGCGTGGCGGCCAGCTCCCACGACACGGCCCCGGCGCTTATTGCCCTTGGAGCTGTCATCATCACCTCAAAGAGGGAGGTTTTGGCAGAAGGGTTCTTTGCGGCCAATGGGTTTCGGTCCTGTATCCTTGAGGATGGGGAGATCGTAACCCATGTGCGGGTTCCCAAATGCGAAAAGAGCGTGTTTGAGAAGTTTGCCCTGCGCAAATCCATTGATTTTCCTATAGTAAACTGCGCGGCTGCTTTTGGAAGGGACAAAGCTTTGCGGGTGGTCATGGGCGGTGTTTATCCGGCTCCTCTTCGGCTTACGGCGGCGGAGAAGGCTGTGGAAAAAGGGATCACGGAGGCCTCAGCCGCCAAGGCCGGCGACGACGCCATGGCGGAAGCCACGGCTCTGTCAGGAAACGCGTACAAGATCGAGATTGCCCGGACTATGGTGAAACGGACGCTTTTGAGGCTGGAGGGATAGAGCCTATGGCGGGGTGGCAGAAGGAGTTTGTTGGTCTAAAGGAGTTTGTGAAAGTTTCCGGGGATATCAGGGTGACCGGAGAGAGTCTTTCCGTGCCGGGAAACAGAAAGGATGAATTTTACGGTCTGGTGGAGGAGACCCAGAGAGCCCTGGGCGCCCAGGTTCTGGGGGAGCTTCTGGGGCAGGGGAGAGCGCTGGCCGGGAAGTTTTCGCGCATGAGGCAGCAGATGCTGGCCGGAACCAAGTTAAAGGAACTTCGTCTTGCCAGCTCTATTGAAAATCTGTTGGAGGATCCGGAGACCGGTATGGCAAAACCGGCGTTCTGGATCGTATTAGACGGACTGCAAAAAGATCTGTCTTTCGGGGAAATGGAGGAGAGGGCCGGCAGGGAGGTGGTTCCTTTTTGCAGGGATCTGCTGCGCAGCCTGTATGAGTCCTGGATGTATTACGGCATTGTGGCGGCTTTAAAGCCTGCGCGTTTTTACGGCGTCGATTCTTCGGACACGGATAACATGAAGGCAGTGGAAACGGATTCGATCACCGTGGGATCCCAGACAGCCTCCCGGGAGAAGAGAATGCCGGAGGCTGTGTTTGTCACAGAGGATGGCCGGGTATTTGCCATGAAGAGCGAAATCGCGGAGGAGCTGGAGTTCTACAGGCAAAGGCCTGGGCGGGGCCGCAATTTTTTCGCAGGCGGTCAGGCGGCTGACCGGGTGGCCCACAGGGCGCTGCTTTTATACAGACTGGAAACCGTGGAGAAGATCCCGCTTCTGGCTGACCGGGATAAGCGCTTTTTTCTCCCTCCGGATCTGATGTGCGAGTTTCTTCTTCCGGAGGAGATGGAACGGCCCGTGTCAGCAGCCGGGTTTGAGAAGCGCGTAAGGGCTGTGTACCCCCGCCGTCCAATCCAGGTGCTGACCTGGGATGAAAGCGGGGACTTTCCCGCCGGTTTTTTGAAGGATGGGGCCGCGGCCTGCCAGGTTTTCGTGGAGAGAACAGTTGTGGGCATGGACGAGGGAAAGCTTGGAGAGATCGCGGGGATCTTGGGGGAAGCGGTTTTGGATAAGTGCTGATTAAGAGGCGTGATCTTGGAAAGATCCAATGTGCAGGGAATGAGAAGGAGGAGCGGTTTATGGACGGATTCAGGAGAGAGAAGTTTAGGCGGTTTTTGGCTGTCATGGCTGTGATGATGGCTGTGGCAGTATCCGCGGCCTGCGGGGCTGAGGGAAGCAAAGCCCAGGGCGGGACAGGACAGGATGTGGAAGCCAATGGCCCGGTGGAAGGTGAGACAGGCGGGGCTTCGGGGGAGGAGGAAAAGGGAGACGCCGCGGACGGCGAAAATGCCGGGGACACGAGGCAGGTCTCTGGACAGGAGGGAGTCGTGCCAATCAGCGTCAACAACGACACTGTGGAGCTGGGGACGCTGGCAGTGTTTGAGCCTTCTGACAACCTGGAGGCAAACAGCGGCAGAGCTATCGCCGGGTCGGATGAGGAGCAGCTGCAGCAGGAGCGAATCGCCGGCGGAGCTGTGGGGGAAGTGGTGTCAGAGAACCTGGAACCACTTACCGGGATCACGGACTACTCGGAAGGGGAGTTTGTGACAGTGTATGGGGCGACAGCAGAATAGAAGGGATTTGGTGGGGCACGCTTTTGGCGCGCCTCATTTTGGTTTGCGCGCCATGGGCGTGTTCTAACAGGGGAAAGTCCCGAGTGTGTGTAGGCGACGACGAAGCGGATAGATGAACAGCAAGGGTGTTAGAAAAGATGTTAGAAGAGGCTAAAGACGTTAGAAGGCAGTTAGAAAGCGAATGGATCATTTTTGTGGCTACAACGGCTTTGAGGAGGCGGGAGTATGAACAGTAGTGGAGTTGTAAAATCGCTGAAGTATGGTATAATCAAATAAAGAGAGGACTGACAGATGAATGAAATAAAGATACAATGACATTCCGGGTTTGTAGCAGCCATAGATTTGGAACTGTCGGCAAACAGGAATGATCTGTTCTATGAGAGGGAATACAATCTGAACACAAAGCCCTTGGAGATTGACTTGTTGGTTATTAAGAAGAACCAGACGGTTCAGGTTGAAAACGAAATCGGAAGAATATTTCGTGGACACAATATTTTAGAGTACAAGTCACCAGAGGATCATTTAGATATTGATACGTTTTATAAATCGGAGGCATATGCCGCTTTATATAAGTCTTATGGAAGCGCAGTGGATGAGAGAAAGGCAGATGATATCACAGTATCAATCGTCAGAGAGGCGAAACCAGAAGGCTTATTTCAATATTTTGAAGAACATGGTATCGGGGTGGAGCGCTCCTATCAGGGAATCTATCATATCCGGGGAGAAGTGTTGTTTCCGACCCAGATTATTGTGACCAGAGAGCTGGTGGAAGAATCCCATACATGGTTGAAAGCGTTGTCTGATAAACTAAAGAAAGAGCAGTTGAAATCCCTTTTAGAACGCGTGGATGGATTGAACCAGAAGTTAGAAAGGGAGCTGGCGGATGCGGTTTTGGAGGTAAGCGTCCGTGCAAATCAGGAGATCGTGGAAGAATTGAAAGGAGATGAGAGCGTGTGCCAGGCATTGTTGGAGATTATGGAACCTGAGATCAATAAGATTGTGGGAGAAGCGACAGAGAAGGTAAGAAAAGAAACCAAAAGGGAACAGGCCATTGATACAGCGAGGATAATGATAAATTCCGGGAAATTTACTGCCAGGGAGATAGCGGAGTATGTTCCTGGAATCTCGATTGAAGAAGTCAGGAGCCTCGAAAAGGGATTGGGTCGTGCCTAAATTTGAGATGTACTTTGTGGAGGACCGGGTATTTCTCTGTGTATCGGCCGTAGCAGACATGCATAGAGTAAGGCTTTGTAGCACGATATATTGAAAGAAAAATTTCAGGAAATGAATTTAAGCAGGCAATTGAAACGTTGAAAAGCTGTATTTATGCGGGATTTTTGCGTTTTGGTTTGTCGGTAGTAATAAAAGGTTCAAATCCATTTAGAAAACCATAAAAATTTTGGAGTGTTTCCATGAGTTGGAACACTCCTTTTTTCATGTCAGGAGGAAATGTATGAGGACAATATCCATCATCAATTTAAAGGGCGGGTGTGCAAAAACCTTGTCCAGCATCAATATTGCCCATGTACTGGCATCTGTCCATGGCAGGAGGGTGGACGCTGGAAGAAATACGCTGCTGGCTCGGCCACACCAACACAGAGACAACTCTTACTTATTTATATAATCCTTTTAGGGAGAGCGAGAGGAAGAAAAAGGTGAAAGAATGTTCTATTTTGCATACAAATAAGGACTGGTTTCAAATGGTTTCAAAAAATGACCCTGAAGATAAGGTACAAAAAATGCCAAAAGCCCTGTAAAATCGGGCCTTTGGCCTACTTTAATAAAGTCGGGGTAACAGGATTTGAACCTGCGACCTCTCGGCCCCCAGCCGAGCGCGCTACCAAACTACGCCATACCCCGTATATTTCTTTCTCTTGTGGCCTCCATCAGCCGACTTCCTTATTATAGCAAAGAATTTGCGATTTGAAAAGCATTTTCTTGAAAAAATTTTTAGAATACGTTATGATTATGGTAGAAGTGAGGAAATACGGGGGAAAGGAGGCGTGAGATGCGGTCGATCGTGAGCTTTGACATGGATATGACGCTTTTGGATCATGAGACATTCAAGATCCCTGACAGCGCTATGAGGGCGTTGGAGATGCTTAAGGAGCGGTATGTGGTGGTGCTGGCTACGGGGCGGGACATGGACAGCCACTACAGCAGGAATCTGCGGGATCTGGTAAAGCCGGATGCTATTGTCCACACCAACGGTACCAAGGTCACTGTGGGGGACAAGGTGATATATGAGTCCTTTATGGAGCGGCAGTTGAAGGAGCGGCTGCTGACATTTGCCAGGGATCACGACCTGGCAGTGGGCGTGACCATTGGGGATGAGGACTATTACATCCACAGGGAGCGGGTGACGGAATTTGATGAACAGCGGTGGGGGGAGTGCGGCAGGCGCTACCGCGACCCGTGGAAGCTGCTGGATATGGATGTGCCATCCATGTGCTATATCGGCGGGCCGGAAGGGGCCGCGCTGTTGGAGAAAGCTTTTGAGGATTTAAAGTTTCCTCTGTTTGCGGAGCGCAGAGGCGCGGATGTGATCGAGAAGAAAAATTCCAAGGCGAAAGGGCTTATGATGGTGTGCGATTACTTTGGCGCTGCCATGGAGGAGGCTTACGCTTTTGGGGACAGCATGAATGATTATGAGATCATCCAGGCTGCAGGCGTGGGAGTCGCCATGGGCAACGGGGATCCCAGGCTGAAGGAGGTGGCCGACTATGTGGCTCCTCATATCAGGGACGACGGGATTTACCGGGCGTGCGTTCATCTGGGGCTGATAGCGGATGTCCATGAGCCCGGAGGCGCGCGGGTCTGACAGTCTTGGATGTATGCCTCATAATAATAAGGTAAGAAAGGGGTTAAAAAATGGCGGTTACATATGATCTGTTGGTGATTGGAGCAGGACCGGGAGGTTACACGGCGGCTATAAAGGCCGCACAGCTGGGGCTTAAGACAGCGGTTGTGGAGAAGGACAAGCTGGGGGGAACATGCCTGAATCGGGGATGTATTCCCACCAAGGCGCTTCTACACGCTTCCAGCCAGTTTGCGATGATGCAGCGATGCGACGAGTTTGGCGTCAGCGTTGAGGGGATGGCCTTTGATTTTAAAAAGATGCAGCAGTATAAAAAGAAGGCGGTGAAGTCCTACCGCAGGGGCGTGGAGGAGCAGTTTGAGAAGCTGGGTATTGAGCTGATACACGGGAAGGCTGTGATCAGGCGGGACTGCCATGTGGAGGTGTACACGGATTCGGGCAAGGAATACCTCCAGGCTAAGAACATTATCATTGCCACCGGCGCCCAGGCCAGGATGCCGGACATTCCGGGGATTAACCTGGCAGGGGTGTACACAAGCGATCAGCTTTTGGGTGCAGGCAGCTGGAAATTTGACCGGATCGCCATTGTGGGCGGCGGCGTGATCGGCGTGGAGATGGCCACCATATTTAGTTCCCTGTGCTCCAAGGTGACGATCATCGAGCAGGGGAGTCAGCTTTTAGGGCCTATGGATCAGGATGTGGCCAGGGCTTTGGAGAAAGAACTTAAGGAGAAAGGGATCTCTGTTTACTGTGATACAACGGTTTCGGAGATCGTGGAGCGCAGCGACGGCCTGGTGTGCCGGGTGGTCCGGGACGGGAAAGAGCAGGATATCGCCGCGGGACAGGTGCTGATGGCCATTGGGCGGACTCCCTATATGGAGGGCTTGCTAGGCGAGGACGTGGAGTTTGAGATGGAGCAGGGGCGGCTTCTTGTCAATGACCGGTTTATGACCAGCGTACCCGGGATCTACGCCATCGGCGATGTGGTGGCGGATATCCAGCTGGCCCATGTGGCCGCGGCCCAGGGAACCTTTGTGGTGGAGAACATTGCGGGGCGGCCTCACACGATCCAGCTGTCTGTGGTGCCTAACGGGATGTACGCAAGGCTTCCTGTGGTTCCAAGCTGTATTTACACGGATCCGGAGATCGCCACTGTAGGCCTTACAGAGGAGGCGGCCAGGGCCAATGGAATGCGGGTGGTGTGCGGAAAGTATTCCATGGGCGACAACGGCAAGTCTATCATTTCCCATGAGAGAGGCGGATTTATCCATCTGGTGTTTGACGCCTATTCCAAGATTCTGGTGGGGGCTCAGATCGTGTGTCCAAGGGCTACGGACATGATCGGCGAGATGGCCACGGCGATTGCGGCAGGGCTTACGGCAGGGCAGCTGATGATGGCTATGCGGGCCCATCCCACCTACAGCGAGGGGATCGGGATGGCTATTGAGGACGCCATGAGGTGACGGTCAGTGACCATGGGATTTGAGGCCCGCCGGGTCGTGTGTTTTGGCGGGCATAAGCAGGATTTGGCAACAGAAAAGGTCTGAATAAAAATAAGAGAACAGGGAGAGGATACGCTATGAATGAGAGGCTGGCTAAACTTCGCAGGCTGATGGAGGAGCGCCATATGGACGCCTATCTGATCCCCACCTCGGATTTTCACGAGTCCGAGTATGTGGGGGAGTATTTTAAGTGCCGCAGATTTATCACCGGGTTTACCGGGTCTGCCGGAACGGCTGTGGTGACGGCCAAGGAGGCAGGGCTGTGGACAGACGGGCGGTATTTTGTCCAGGCGGCAGGGGAGCTTGCGGGAAGCGGATTTACGCTTCAAAAAATGGACGAGGAGGGCGTTCCCACGGTGGAGGAGTACCTGGCCAAGGTGATGCCACAGGGCGGAGTCCTGGGGTTTGACGGCCGGGTGGTCAACAGCCAGCTGGGGGAGGCTATCAAGGAGGAGCTGGAGCACAAGAACGTGACATTTTCCTGCGAGGAGGACCTGGTGGGGAGAATCTGGGAGGACCGGCCGGAGATGTCAAAGGAGCCGGTGTGGATCCTGGATGAGAAGTACGCGGGGCAGCCGGCCGCGGAGAAGATCGCCGGGCTTCGGAAGGATATGAAGGAGGCCAGGGCCACGGTCCATGTGCTGACCACGCTGGATGATATTGTGTGGCTTCTCAATATCCGGGGCAATGATATCCCCTTTAATCCGGTGGTGCTGTCCTATGTGGCGGTGACGGAGAAGGATCTGTATCTGTTTATTCACGAGGAGACTCTGAACGGCCAGGTACGGGAGTATTTGGAGGGACTTAAGGTCACGGTGCGGCCCTATGAGGAGATCTACGGGTTTGTGAAGTCTCTGCGGGAGGAGCGGGTGCTTCTGGAAAGCTCCAGGGTAAATTATTCCATTAAGAACAGCCTGGATAAATCCAACAAGATCATTGACCAGATGAACCCTACGGTTATGGCAAAGGCTGTGAAGAATCCGGTGGAGATCGAAAATGAGCGGCGGGCCCACATCAAGGACGGGGTGGCCATGACCAAGTTTATCTACTGGCTGAAAAAGAACATCGGGACCAAGGATATGACGGAGATCAGTGTGTCCGACTACCTGGAGGAGCTGCGCAGGCAGCAGGAGGGGAATCTGGGCTTAAGCTTTAACACCATTTCCGCTTATGGGGAGAACGCGGCCATGTGCCACTATTCGGCCACCCGGGAGAGCAATAAGGTTCTTAAGCCTGAGGGGCTGTATCTGATTGATTCCGGCGGACAATACTATGAGGGGACTACGGATGTGACCAGGACCGTGGCATTGGGGCCGGTTACAGATGAGGAGCGGGAACATTTTACCCTGGTTGCCATGAGCATGCTTCGGCTGGGCCACGCGAAATTCCTCTATGGGTGCCGGGGGCTTTCTCTGGACTACATCGCCAGGCAGCCTATGTGGGAGCGGGGACTGAACTACAACCACGGCACAGGCCATGGGGTGGGGTATCTTTTGAATGTCCACGAGCGGCCAAACGGCATCCGGTACAAGATGGTGCCGGAGCGCATGGACAGCGCGGTTATCGAGGAGGGCATGATCTGCTCCGACGAGCCGGGGATCTATATTGAGGGAAGCCACGGCATTCGGACGGAGAATCTGATCGTGTGCAGAAAGGGACAGAAGAATGAGTACGGGCAGTTTATGGAGTTTGAGTATCTGACTTTTGTGCCTATTGATCTGGACGCCCTGGACGTGGGGCTTATGGAGAAACGGGATGTGGAGTACCTGAACGAGTACCACAGGCAGGTGTATGAGAAGATCAGCCCTTATCTGACTGACGAGGAGCGGCAGTGGCTTAAGGAGGCTACCAGAGAGGTGTGATATAAGCGGCGATGACTGCCAGGGGATGGGGAGAGGTCGAATGGCAGGCGGATCGGCAGGCCGGCGGGAGGGAATTAAGCCGGGCGGCAGACAGCTGATGGATCGATCGCTTGCGGCAGTGAGGCGATTGCTGGAGGGAGTCCGGATGTGGGAAATGTCCGGGCTCCTTTTATGGGGAATGATCTGTTTGACGGGGAATGTTTGCAACACAGAGCCAGATCAGCGGCCAAGGGCCGGAGAAAACGGAAAGGGTAAGGATGATGGAAGATAGGAATGGAAAGAGAGCAACAGGCGGGCGGAAAGACAGCGGGAAACTTAAAGGCAGACCAGTGAAGGGAAATGGCGGCGCGGGAGTAAAAGGCAGTGGGAAAGACGGCAGGGAGAGGCCTGGCAGCAGGGAGGGCAAAGGAACAGGAGCGGGAAAGCAGCAGGAAAGGGGAACAGGGACACCTGCGGTCATAAGGCAGGGGAAAGAAGGAAAGACGGGGCAAGACGGAAAGCCGGATGGGGGGAGACAGCTGTGTCCTGTTTTTGGAGTGTGCGGAGGATGCCAGTTTTTGGACGTGCCCTATGAGAAGCAGCTTAAGGACAAACAGAAGCAGGTGGAGACTCTGCTCAGGGGAATGTGCAGGGTTCATTCCATAGAGGGGATGGAGGAGCCGTTTCATTACCGCAACAAGGTCCACGGAGTGTTCGGCTACCGCAAAGGGCAGGCGGTCAGCGGGGTGTACCGGGAGGGGACCCACGATCTTGTGCCGGTGGAGCGGTGTCTCATCGAGGATGAGAAGGCGGACGAGATCATCGGAACCATCCGGGGCATGTTAAAGTCCTTTAAGATACGCACCTATGATGAGGATACGGGATTTGGGTTTCTGCGCCATGTGCTGGTGAGGCGGGGGTTTGTCACAGGGGAGATCATGGTGGTGTTTGTCACCGCGTCCCCGGTGTTCCCCTCCAGAAATAATTTTGTCAGGGTTTTGAGGGAGAAGCACCCGGAGATCACTACCATCATCCAGAACCTGAATGACAGAAATACCAGCATGGTCCTGGGGGATAAGGAGAAGGTGCTGTACGGGAAAGGGTACATTGAGGATGTGCTGTGCGGCCATACCTTCCGCATTTCCAGCAAGTCGTTTTATCAGGTGAACCCGGTGCAGACGGAGAAACTGTACAAAAGGGCCATTGAGGCGGCGGGGCTGACAGGGAAGGAGACGGTGATCGACGCTTACTGCGGCATCGGGACCATCGGGATCGCGGCCAGCGGGAAAGCCGGGCGGGTGATCGGGGTGGAATTAAATCAGGACGCGGTCAGGGACGCGGTGGCAAACGCGAGAAGAAATGGCGTTGACAACATCCAGTTTTATCACAATGACGCGGGGAAGTTTATGGCCGCCATGGCCCGGGAGGGGGAGAGCGCCGACGTGGTGTTTATGGATCCTCCAAGAAGCGGGAGTACAGAGGAATTTATTGAGGCAGTGGCCCTTATGGGGGCAAAGCGGGTGGTGTATATATCCTGCAATCCGGAAACCCTGGCCAGGGATGTGAAGGTGTTTAGGAAGAAAGGGTATGAGGCTTTGGGGGCGTGGGCGTTTGACATGTTTCCGTTTACCGGGAATTGTGAGGTGGTATGTCTTTTGTGCAACTAAAAATCTAAGCCTGATTCTTACGCAGACTTAAGCATCAATATGGAAGATTACTATAGAATTAAGAACGAAGAAAAATAAAACTGGTAAAGGATATCAGATGCAATCACCTGATTCCGGCAAAAGATTGATATTTTACAATCATCATGGCGAATGAGTATGATGTGACTCTGGTTTCTAAATAATACCCGTCATGTCTGGTATATTCACAATATAGAATAATTTCAACGGAATGGAAGGAAGCCATCAAAAATGGGTAGCAGAAAGGCGGCATCATAAAAGTGTTGCCGCCTTTCTGGGTGTGAAGATTATTTTCTGTTTTTCTTGTAGCAGCTGAGTTTTAGACGATGGTTACACAAATTTTTTCGATGGACATTTTTCTCTGCTGAGACGGAGAACCTGTGCGTAACGTGGGTTCTTCTTTTCAAAATGAGAAATCGCCACACCAAATCAGATTTCTCATTCTTATATTCATAGTTGAGAGAGGATGTCATCGAGACAAATTGTCGTGAAATTTTCTTCAACATAAACTTCTTTTGAGAGTTTCATTACATCCTGTCTGAATAGTACAAGCACCTTGCCTGGTTCTACTGGTTTCCCACCAAATGACTTTCTGTTACTATACTTCTGTGTGTCTGAATAATCTGCGGTTTTCGCCATATTTGTTTCCTCCTTGAATTAGCGCGGAGAAAACCTCATGACGGAATTTTGCTATAGTTCTGTAACCATACATTTCGGAATCCTCCTAATTTGCGAATGGCCAGCTTGCCCTATATAGCTGGTTTATTAACTTGTTAATCTCACATTGAAGCTTTCGGGCACAGAAGTGATCAGTTTCTGCTTACATCCATGTGATAGGGATACTCGGATGGGATTTGATAATCCTTTCCGATGATTTAATTATAGAAAAAACAACAGGAATAAGATAACGATGGGTTTGAATGGCAATATTCTTGAAAAATGTCGAAAAGGAGGATTCAAAAATTTTAATATTCGTGGTAGAATGAAGTTATTTGACAGAGGAATATTAAGAGGTTGAGTATGCAACGATTTTCATGATTGATCTAATAGGAGAAAATATGGCATTAGCAATTGATACAATCAAAGGCAGACTGAAAGAAGCCTTTGGTTTGGATTCACAGGAAACAGTTGGAAAAAAATTGAATATCACGCAAGGGAATGTAAGCAGATTACAGGACCTTTTGGAAAGTGAGACAGGAAGCGATGGATGAGTTAAAGGATATAGTCAAAGAGCGATTAGCACAGCTGTTTAATAGTGAGACACAAGAGGTTACTGCTGGAAGATTACATACTACACAAGGTAACATTAGCAAATGGTTAAATGGAACGCAGCTGGTTACCACGGATAATTTATATCGAATTGCAAAGACATATAGTGTGTCTATTGATTGGATTTTAGGGCTTAGTGATGTGAGAGATATAAATGGTCTGAATATAAACAACCTTACATATGAGCAAGTTGCCAGAATTATGGACAGGCTAATCATCCATAATAATATAAAAATTCTGAACCATAAAGAAGCAGTACATCAGCCCAGTGGTGATGATTACGGGGAAATTCAGCCAGGTGGAATAAGAATTGAAATCCGTCCGGATGACAATTCAGACTATATAAAGATTAAGGACAGGCTGCTTTCCTATATGTTGAGACGACGCTACAAAATATATGATGTCGGGAATGACATGGTTGATTACTGGTATAATAATTCTTTGCCACATTTTAAAGGGCTGAAAGTTGTGGATAATACAGGAAACATGCAGGATGTCCTTGATGCTAAAGGCTGGGCCAATTTACAGGATGCTGACTGGATAAGTTTAATAGAAGAAATATCAAAACTTTCTGAGGAAGAAAGGTCGGCATTGATACAGGAAATCGAAAATAAGAAAAAGGAAGATCGATAACATGGCAAGAAAGAATACCGCGGATATAGGATTTGAAAAAGAGATATGGGACGCTGCGTGTGTCCTTAGAGGAAACATGGATGCTTCTGAATATAAGAATGTTATCCTGGGACTTATTTTCTTGAAATACATTTCAGATAGTTTTGAAGAAAAGTATCAGGCGCTTGTAGAAGAGGGAGAAGGATTTGAAGAGGATAAAGATGAATACTATTCTGAAAACATCTTCTATGTACCTGTGGGCGCCAGATGGAAAGACATTGCCAAAGCCGCTCATAAGCCGGAGATTGGTACTGTTATTGACAGGGCTATGATTGCCATAGAGGCAGAAAATAAAAGGTTGAAGGGGATTTTACCGAAAAACTTTGCACGCCAGGAACTGGATAAGCGTAGACTTGGTGAAGTGGTAGACCTCTTTACAAATATTAAGATGACTAATGGAGCAGATGAAAAAGACTTATTAGGAAGAACATATGAATATTGCCTTAGGAATTTTGCTGAACAGGAAGGTAAGAACGCCGGACAATTCTATACGCCGTCATGCGTTGTTAGAACGATCGTAGAAATTCTGAAACCATTTAAAGGTCGTGTATATGACCCCTGCTGTGGTGCCGGTGGAATGTTTGTACAGTCTGCGGAATTTATTAAGCATCATCAGGGATTGATAAATGATATTTCTGTTTATGGACAGGAATCGAACCCTACAACCTGGAAGATGGCAAAAATGAATCTGGCAATCAGAGGCATTGACTGTAATTTGGGTGAGTTTCCGGAAGATACGTTTTTAAGCGATCAGCATCCCACAATGAGAGCAGATTATGTAATGGCAAATCCGCCTTTCAATCTTTCCTCTTGGGGAGCGGATAAATTAAAAGAAGACCAGAGATGGAAATATGGAACGCCTCCGGCCGGGAATGCGAACTATGCATGGATTCAGCATATGATTTGGCACTTGGCGCCAAACGGAAAGATGGGCATGGTGCTTGCAAATGGCTCCCTTTCTTCCCAAAGTGGTGGTGAAGGCAAAATACGAAAGAACATTATTGAAGAAGATTTAGTGGAATGTATTATCTCACTTCCAAGTCAGCTGTTCTACACAACTGGCATTCCGGTTTGCTTATGGTTCTTGTCAAAGAATAAGAAGCAGAAGGGTAAGACGCTGTTCATTGATGCACGTAAAATGGGAACGATGGTTACTCGTGCATTGCGGGAGTTGACGGACGGTTCTGAGGATCCGGAAAACAACGATATTGGAAAACTGGCTGAAACATACAGTAGTTTTGTTTCTGGTACATTAGAGGATGTTCCGGGGTTCTGTGCTGTTGTTACAACAGAAAAGATTGCAGAGCAGGATTATATTTTAACGCCGGGAAGATATGTGGGGATTGAGGCACAGGAAGATGACGGAGAGCCGTTTGAGGAAAAGATGGCCAGATTGTCTACAGAGTTATATGATTTATTTAAGGAATCGCACAAGTTGGAAGATGAGATAAAAAAGAAACTTGGGGCTATTGGATATGGCGAATAAGAGGTAAAAACTTATGGTTTTTGAAGAAATATTGGCTGAAAATCTTATAGAAGAAATATCAATGGGACCATTTGGTTCAAACATAAAAAAAGAGTGCTTTACTGATTCAGGAGTAGCAGTACTTAATGGGAGTAATTTGGTTGGATTTTCTTTGAATGAAGATGCATTTGGCTATGTTACTGAAGAAAAAGCTGATTCATTAGGAAAGGCCAATGCATCCAGAGGAGATGTTGTGATAACTCATCGTGGAACATTAGGACAAGCGGTGTTTATTCCGCAAAATTCAACACGTGATAGGTATGTTATTTCACAGAGTCAGTTTAGAGTGAAATGTAATGAAAGAATATTGCCCGAATATATGGTGTATTATCTTCATACACCACAGGGAAGACATAAACTTTTGGCTAATGCATCGCAGGTGGGTGTACCGGCATTAGCAAGAGCTACATCAACATTTAAGAAGATTGTTTTTGAAGTTCCAGATATTAAGTATCAGGAAAAAGTAGTTTCATTTTTAGAACTGATACGAGCGAAAATTGAAAAGAATAGTGCTGTAAACGATAATTTACAAGAGCAGGCGCAAGCCATTTATACTGATATGTTCATTACCAATGCCAATCCTGAATGGCAAATCGGGCATCTTTCTGATCTTATTATCGTCCGTTACGGAAAAGATCATAAAAAACTGGCTGATGGGACATATCCCGTTTACGGTTCTGGTGGAATCATGCGTTATGTAGAGAGACCTTTGTACGATAAGGAATCCGTGCTTATTCCACGAAAAGGAACTCTCAACAATGTTATGTATATAAATGAGCCGTTCTGGTCGGTAGATACCATGTTCTTTACGGAAATGAAACTGCCAAATGTGGCGAAGTTCATTTTCCATTTCGTAAAGAGTAAGGATCTTGCTTCTCTTAATGCAGGTTCTGCTGTTCCAAGCATGACTACAGATATCCTGAATGCTATGGAACTACAAATTCCTGATGACGATACATTATTTAAGTTTGAAAGTATTGTTGCTTCAATGTATCGAGCCATGCAGCGGAATGTACAAGAATCTGGCAAATTGGCGGAATTAAGAGATTCTTTGCTTCCTAGGCTGATGTCCGGGGAACTGGATGTCTCCGCCATCGAAATCTAAGCTGCTAAATTATTATTTATAGCACTAAGATAAAATAAATTTTAACATAAATAGGAGGTGAAGATATATGTTCGGTTTTAATGAATCAAGTTATGAAAATTCTATAGTAGAATTGCTTGAAAGCCTTGGATATACACACCTTTATGGACCTGATGTAAAGAGAGATATACATAATCCTTTATATGAAGAACAACTGAGGAGTTCACTGGAATCCATCAATCCGAAGCTGCCTGCGGTGGCCATTGATGAGGCTGTCATGAAAATCAGGGAATACGAGGCTGGAAGTCTTGTGTCCAAGAATGAAATTTTTACAGATTATATTCAGAATGGCGTTACAGTATCATATCAAAAAAAGGGAGAACAGGTCAGTGAAATTGTAAGGTTAGTGGACTATGATAATCCGGCTAATAACAGTTTCATTGTGGCAAATCAGTGGACATATGAGGAATATGAGACAAAACGTCCGGATGTGGTTATATTCCTAAATGGTATGCCTGTTGTTGTTATGGAATTGAAGTCTCCCAAGGCAGATTCAGTTACGGTTGACGACGCATATCAGCAGATTCAGAATTATAAGAAGTCTATAGAGAGCTTCTTTATTTACAATGCATTCTGCGTGATTAGCGACCAGTCACAGACGAAGGCTGGTACCATCACAGCATCGATTGACCGTTTTATGGAATGGAAAACTGTTGATGGGGATTATGAAGATACAAGGTTTGCAGATTTTACAACTTTGATAAAGGGCATGTTTGCAAAAGACCGATTTCTTGATATCTTGCATAATTTTATCTGCTTCTCAAAAGAAATTACAGGGGATGTTAAGATATTAGCAGCATACCACCAGTATTTCGCTGTAAAGAAAGCAGTGGAGTCTACCAGAAAAGCAAGTGCAGATGGCGGAGACGGCAGAGGCGGCGTGTTCTGGCATACACAGGGTAGTGGAAAATCTCTATCTATGATTTTCTATGCAAAGTATTTGCAGGAAGCATTGAACAGCCCGACAATTGTTGTCATTACGGATAGGAATGAATTGGACGATCAGTTGTTTACCCAGTTTTCAAAATGTAAAGATTTTCTGAGACAGACTCCGATACAGGCACAAAAGAGACGTCTATCAGATGATGAAAAGAGAAATGGTTCTAAAACGATTGCGCTCATGGACTGGTTAGACGGAAGAACGGCCAACGGCATTATCTTTACTACTATGCAGAAGTTTGAAGAGAGCGACGAACCGCTTTCTCCAAGAAGAAATATCGTGGTAATGGCGGATGAAGCACATAGAAGCCAGTATGGTTTTGAGGAACGTGTCAATGCTAAAACAGGCAAGATTACTATTGGTAACGCAAGACGTGTCAGAAATGCCATTCCTCATGCAACCTATATAGGATTTACCGGAACGCCGATTGAACTGGAAGACAGAAACACATTAGAGGTGTTTGGCAATTACATAGATGTTTATGATATGTCCCAGGCAGTGGCGGATGGTGCGACCAGACCAATTTATTATGAGAGCCGAGTAATCAAACTGGAACTTGACCCGGAGATTGTGGCGCAGATTGATGAAACGTACGAGCGTCTGAAAGCTAATGCAAATGAGGTAGATATCGAAAGGAGTAAACACGAGCTGGCTCATATGGACAGCGTCCTCGGTACTCCGAAAGTGCTTAATTCTTTATGCACAGACATCTTAGAACATTATGAAAGCTGCCGACAGTATGAACAGACAGGTAAGGCTATGATTGTTGCGTATTCCAGACCGATTGCAGTAAAGATATATCAGAAAATACTTGAAATGCGTTCGGGATGGGAGAACAAGGTTAAGATTGTCATGACTGGCGGCAACCAAGACCCTGCAGAATGGAAAGAACTGACGGGAAACAAGTCATATAGAGAAAGCCTTGCAAGAGAATTTAAGGATAATAACAGCGAATTTAAGATTGCTATTGTAGTTGATATGTGGCTGACAGGTTTTGATGTTCCGTCATTGTCTACCATGTATATCTTTAAACCGATGAAGGGACATAATCTGATGCAGGCTATCGCCCGTGTTAATCGTGTGTTTAAGGATAAAGAGGGTGGTCTGATTGTTGATTACATTGGAATTGCATCTGCTTTGAAAGCAGCTATGAAACAATATACAGAATCTGATCGGAAGAAATTTAGCAACATGGATGTGGCAAAGACTGCATACCTGAAATTCCAAGAAAAGTTATCTGTATGTCGCGACTTGATGTATGGCTATGATTACAGCGATTTCATGACAACCGAGAGCGGCCTGCGAAGAGCGAACCTCATAACAGGCGGCGTGAACTTCTTGTCCGCTCCAGAAAATGCAGAGACACTGGAGAATTATCTGACTGAATGTTATATGATGCGACAGGCATTTTCGTTGTCAAAGAGTATAGCGACAGCAGATGAGAGGCGTGAAGAAGCATATTTTGAAACGGTTAGGTCAGTATTGATTAAGGTGGTTAAGCCAGGTCCATTATCCTTTAAAGAGATTAACGCCCAGGTCAATGAACTGTTAAAACAGAGTGTGCAGAGTGATGGGGTTATCAATCTGTTCACAGATGTGGATACTGAGTTTAATCTGTTCAATACGGCTTTTATGGAAGAAGTTTCAAAGATGCCGGAAAAGAATCTTTCCGTAGAATTGCTGAAAAAATTGATTGGCGAGCAAGTAAAAATTTATAAGAGAACCAATGTTGTAAAATCGCAGGAATTTTCAGCTATGCTTAACAGAGTGGTTAAATCTTATCTAAATGGAATGCTGACCAACGAAGAAGTGATAGAAGAACTGATGAAGATGGCTCAGGATATCAGCAATGCGCATAAAGCTGGTGATGAAATGGGATTGTCGGATGAAGAACTTGCATTTTATGATGCATTGACAAAACCGGAAGCAGTAAAAGATTTTTATACGAATGGCCAGCTTATTGCAATCACACGGGAGTTGACAGAGGAACTGCGCAGTTCACGTACTGTTGACTGGGAAAAGAAGGAATCTGCAAGAGCGGCCATGAGAAAGAAAGTAAAGAGACTGCTCAAAAAATATAAATATCCACCGGAAGGAATGGAAGACGCATTGAGAATTGTTATTGAGCAGTGCGAGATGTGGGTGGATAATGAAGAGCATATTGCGGCTGCAAACAGAAGAATGGCATCATATTATTCTGCATTTTCAAACAAAAAATAAATGAAATAGCGGCTTTTGGAGTATTGAACCAGGAGCCGCTGTATTTTTAATTTTTTTTATAAAATTTGGTCTCATATCCACCCATACAGGAGATTTTCCCATGGCAGATATAAAGCTTTATATCACTCCCCATCCACATCCACCGCGTCCCAGATAATATCCCGAAAGGTATCTAATGGCTGGTCTGTTTTGGCGGATTCCAGAAAAATCACATCATAGGGGTTTCCCTCGTACAGGGGGCCGTAATTGCAGGTGGCCAGCTGGTCATTGGCATCGTCCACATATCCGGTATAGGTGGCCGGAGGAATATGAGTTCTGTCTTTCATCACTTTTTCAGACACAAAATACATGTAAAAATGCAGTAGAACAAACATTTTCCGCACCCCGTCAAAGGATGTCTTAATAAAATCGGAAAACTTGTATTTATTAGGGAAATTTAGTTTAGCCAGGTCGTGCAGCCTGGCGTTTTTGGAGAAGGACCGACCAGGCGCCTCGGTTTTATAATATCCCGGCAGGTCAATCCCAAAGATCTGTGCCAGCATAAAGTCTGTAGAGGATACGTTGAGTCCCTTGAGATCATGGAAGGTGTCGTTGTAAAGAAAGTATTCCCGCACAACCAATCCATGAAATTTTTCGTAGTCGCTGCCCGAAAAGCCGGCGCCGGTTTTTCGATGGAGGTTCACCAGCTCCTCGTCCTCCCTGGTTCCCTGAATTCGTTCCAATAGATAGTCCATCTCTCTTTTGATAGTCTGATTGTATTCACAGAAACTTTCCGGATTGTCGGCCACATAGTGTAAAAATTCCTGGTCTGAATGAAGATGGATGATGTCCTCCTCCATGGCATTGGTAAACCGGATGGGGGCCCTGCCCTGGGAGGCCGTGGGGGCGTCTTCCAGGATCTTTTCGGCCTGTTTAAGGAGAGATAAAGCGTGGGCGTAGTTTCTGCCTTTTGAGAAACAGTAGCAGTATACGGCTTCCCGGATATCGCGGCAGTTAAAGCTGCGGCAGAGATAAATGCGGTCGAAAAAGTCCCGCACCTGGTCATAGCTAAATTCCAGCACAAAGCAGAGTTCGTGCATTTTCTGGCGGCTGGGATTTTCAAAAAGGGGGCGTCTGCGCCCGGAAAACCAGTCTTTTAGCGTGTTCCTGCTGATGGGGACCTGGGCTTTCTGGTACATGTCCAGGAGAAAGGCGGCGCGGGCGTTTACATCCTGGTCGTCTTCTGTATAGCCGCGGTCCCTTAGAATGTCTGTTAGCGGTATGTAAAAAGGCTGGATTCGGTCTGTGTTTATCATGGAAATTGTCCTCTGTAACTTTCTATAGTTTTGGATGTATGGATTGTACCATCTTTGTGGGAGGAAAGAAAGGGAAATTTACGAAAAATTTTATTTATGTGGTACAATGGTTGTAACAGTTCAGATAGGTCTGCGCGTTTACCGCGCTGACCGTATGACAACTTGAGCTGACACAATGGGTCATAAGAACGCCGGGACTGTTCTGTCCCGTTATTTGGATGGGACAAGGATGGGCTCGGGGTATGTGAAAAGCAGAGAACATGAAAAAATAATCAGGAGAAAGCAGGAGAGAGATCATGGACAGGAGAACACCGCTTCGGCCGGACCAGGCTTTAATCTTATATGCCGATCCCCGGGAAGAGGGACAGGGCGTGGTGTTTCAGGTATGCGGGGAGATAGACAGGGGAAGGAGCTGTATCGTGTATGAAGGATCGTACCGGGACAGCGTGGACGCAGTACATCTGGCGCGGCTGAAGGAGTGCTATCCCCGCCAGGAGGGACTTTGCCGGGATGAGGACGGACGGATCTGTGTCCGCGCGGCCTGGGAAGAGGGACAGAAGGAAGGTGGAGCTGACGGGGCGTCAGCGGCTGTGGCGGTACATGGCAATGGAAGGGGATATGGGGCGGAGGAACATCCGAACGAGGGACATCCGGACAAGGGATATCCGGGTGAGGGATATCCGGACGAGGGACATCCAAACAAGGAACATCCGTGCGAAGGAGATTCGGACGAGGAGCGAGCACAGGCGTCCCAGGCGGTCCTGGCGTGGTTTGGGACAGCCAAGGAGAGATTTATAGACGCCTACCGGACGCAGGTGGAGCTGAGTAAAAAGGCAGGCCTGTCCAACCGGATCCTTCACGCCTTTCAGATCTATTATGGCAACAACACCCTGTATTCGGTTATGGATTACACGGAGGGGACGGATTACGGGAAGATCGGGAAGGAGGAGATCGGGAAAGTGATCCGGCGGATCCGGGCCGTGGCCATGGCCCTGGAGCAGTATCACCAGAGAGGATTTCTATACCTGGATATTAAGCCGGAAAATATCTGGATTATCCGGGAAAGCGATGACATGGTGTACCTGTTTGACCACGATTCCGTGGTGAGGATGGAGGAGCTGCCCGGGCTTAGCCCAAAGGATATTGCCTGCACAGAGGGATTTGAGGCGCCGGAGATTTTAAGGGGAGATGTGAGGAGTATTGGTCTGCCTGCGGATGTGTACGGGCTGGGGGCTTTGTTTTACTATAAGCTTATGGGTGTTTGTCCCGGGCGCAGGGAGCGGGAGAGGGGAGCCGGATACGATTTTGCCCAGGTGGAGAAAGAGAATCCTCTGTGCCGTCCCCTTGTGTTTAAGCGGCTTGGGCAGTTTTTTTCCAGGACTCTGGCAGCGGCCAGGGAAGTCCGCTTTGGGACCATGGGGGAGGCGGCCGTGGAGCTTGAAAAGCTTCTGGAGCTTTGCGATCCTTCGTCCGTGTATGCCCTGGACAATTTTGTGTACCACCAGAGCTGTTTTATCGGGAGAGACAGGGAGTTAGGGAACATGGGAAGGCGTCTTGACAACATGCATGTCCTGTTTCTCCATGGGATCGGGGGGATCGGAAAGACGGAGCTGGCTCTCCGCTACGGGTACAAAAACCGGGACAGATATGATACCATCCTGTTTTTAAGGGTGGAGGAAGGGCTTTTGGAGAGCCTGGGCAGGGAGGATGTGAGTCTTCGGGGGTTTGCCAGGGAGGAAGAGGAAGAGCTAAGCAAGTATGTGCCCCGGAAGCTGGAGGCGCTGCGGACGTGCCTGACAGGGGAGGATCTGCTGATCCTGGACAATCTTGACGAGGAAGATGAGTTTTTGGAGGAGGTTCTGTCCCTGCCCTGCCATATTGTTATCACCTCACGGCAGGATTTTCGGGACTGGAATTATCCCCAGATGGAGATATATGAGCTGAACGGCGAGGAGGAGGTGATGGAGCTGTTTCGGGCCTACAATGCCGTCTCCTATGAGGAGGATGAGCTGGAGGCAGTGCGGGATATGATCCAATATATGGACTACCACACCATGTTGACAGAGCTTCTGGCCAAGCATCTGCGGGTGTCCGGGCTTTCTCCAAGAGAGGTGAAAAAGCGGATGGAGGGGGAGCTTGGCATCATCGGGCTTAGCCGGGAGGAAGTGCGCCACCGGAAGGGGAAGACGCGGCTTCAAACCTCGGTGCAGAACCATCTAAGGATCTTGTTTGACACCAGCAGCCTGGGGCGGGAGGAGGTCCGGATTTTGGAGGATCTGTCTCTGTTTGCCGGGGTGCGGCTGGACCGGGAGATGTTTCTGGAATGGCGGGGAGGCGACCCCGGCGACGGGGAGGACCTGGAACGGCTTGTGCTGCGGGGATGGGTGGAGGAGTGGGAGGACAAAAAAGTTTCCCTCCACCAGATCGTGCTGGACTTGGTTTATGGGGAGTGTTACAGGGGGAAAGGAGAAGAGAATGGAAGCGGGAAAAAGATAGGCGGGGAGAAGAGGCCGGAAGAAAGGGATGAGAAAAAAACAGGGGAAGGAGAGAGCAAAGGGGATGATCCGGAGGACAGAGGCAGGGAGCAGGGAAGGAATCTGATCCGGTCTATGGCGGAATATGCGGCGTCGGAACCTGTGAACTGGACGGAAAGGCAGATCAGAGATAAGCTGTGCGGCATATTTAGCAGGCGGGTCTGTGGGAGAGACCAGGATACCTTGGATTTTTATCTGTCTTACTGCGAGCATATCCGCAATAAGGAAGAGTGGGTGGATATCTGTCTGGAAGCCTGGGAGAAGGAGCCGGAGTGTTACAGAGAGGAGCTGGCAAGGGTCTGCATACTGAAAGGGAAGGCGGCATTGAGGGAAATGGAAGAAGACATCCAGTGCCTTTTTGATGAGGAAGTGCAGGAGCAGGCAGCAGGGAGAGCCGTGGAGTGGTTTAGGAGAGCCATAGGGTATCGGGAAGAGGGCCGTTTTTTATTTTCCATAGGAAGGTTTTGCTATAAAGCCGTGGAAAATCTTGTGATAAATGAGCCGGCGGTTCTGGCGGTATGCAGGGCCAGCGAGGAATGGATGGAGAGAGGGGCAAAGCTTTATGAGCAGGACCCGGGGCGGGATGATAAGATCCTGTCGTCGATGTATGAGGATCTGATGGATTTTTATGACCCGGAGGCATTGGTAATGATCCGGCCGGAACATTTCGCAAATCTGGATAAGCGGCTTTTTTATGGAAAAAAACGGCAGGAACTTGGTCTTTGGGAAGGATATATTGATCTCTACGGCTTTTCCTACACCGAGGCGGCACAGCAGGCCGAGAGACAGGGGGATGTGGAGGCCGCGGTGAGATATTATGAGATGGCGGCGGTGACAGGTGAGGAGGACTTTCTTTTTTGTGAGGCGAGTCTGGGGCTTTTGTATGAAGAGTTGGGAGAATACCAGAAGGCTGTCAATCTTTTCCAGTGGGTTTTTCATGATCGGGAAGAGGGAACCGCGGCTCTGCATCTTGGCCGGGTGTATAGAAAGATGGGGGAAACCCAGAAGGCGTTACAGTGGCTGGAGCGGGGAATGGAGCTTTGCAGAAGGAAGAGCCAGGATGGAGGCGGACCGTATTGGAAGGCAAAGGTATTGGAAGGGTATCTGGAAGGAGCCAGGATGCAGGGGGAGCAAGGGCGGGAATTTTGGACAAAAGCCATGGCGTATTATGAGGAGGAGAAGGGGGCTATAAAAGGGGAGAAAGGCGCGATCGGGTTTCAGATCGCGTACGGAAGGTGGTTCATGGAGGAGGCGGAAAATAAAGCCGGAAAAGAAGAGCAGGAGGAATTTGAAAAGGCCGGGGAACTTTTCGTGGATGCCGCGAAGAACTGCCTGGAAAATTACATGGATGACCGCAGGGAAGAGATAGCAGGGCTTTTGGGGAGGGCGGCGGAAAGGATCAGGGATCCTTGGTTTCAGGCCCAGGCATTTTATCTGCTAGGGAGACTGGCTGTGGAATTTGAGGATAAGGATGAGGAGCTGGCCAAGGTGTATTATGACAGGGCCCGGGAGACTTTGGAGGGTTTGGAGAAGGGATGCCAGGGCCATGGGAAGCAAACGGATATCTGCCGGGATCAGAGAGCGGTTTTTATGGGACTTTGGAATGATCTGGCAGATGGATACGCTTCCATTGAAGCCTATGACCAGGAGGAGCGATGCAGGAGTCAATGCGATCATGAATTGGTGGCGTGGAAAAAGGTAAGGGAGCTGGAACAAAATGGGGATATGGACAGAGATGAGCGGCTAAAGAAGCAGATGGAGGTGTGGGAAGACAGCGGGGACATATGCAGGGATATTTGGAAGTATGGAAAGGGATTTCGTGCCGGGAACGAAGGAGGAGACAAGACAGCGGGGGAGAGAGACCGAAGGATTTCTATGGCCATAAGATGTTACACCCAGGCCAGGGAGATGTGGCGCCAGATAAAGTGGGAGGAGAGATTTCGCAGCCTTTACATGCTTTCCCGCACTATGGAACACTGGGCTGACGCGGAACTGGAAAGGGGACATGGGACGCAGGCTAAAGAGGTTTTGCTTTGGTGGCGGGAAGAAATCTTTGCGTTATGGGCGCAGGATCAGGAGAACGACGAAACAAGAGAACTTTCGGGGCAGCTTCGGGGTATGGCAGAAATATGGGAGAAGGCGGGGGATAAGGAGAGCGCCATCCTGTGCCGGCTGGAGGGCGGGATCCTGGGACTGGGAGCAGCCTATGAGCGGGGAGATGTGATGAGCGCGTCCAATGTGTTTTTTGGGCGGGCGGAGCTTGGAATAGAGGAGAAGGAGATCGATGGTATCCTGGATGTGTGCGATTATGTTGTCAGACTGTGCGGGGGAAATGAGGCGTGGAAAGAGCTGGGGATCAAGTGCGAAGAGCTGGCCAAACGATACCGGGAGAAGAAAATTTCCTTTAAGTAAGCTGACAGGCGAGGAGGATGTTTATGGAATTTTTTGATATCTTGGACGATATTGGGGAAATGATCGATATGACCATAGAAACCATGGAGGACATCGCCAATGATGTGGATGCCTTATTTCAGGAGATCGGCGACGATATCCGGGAGGAGATGGAGAAGGAGACCAAGAAGAAGACAGAGGAGACCCCTGTGGTACATGGGCTGGTCAGACCGGCTTTTGTCATGGGAGATATGGGCGAGAATGTGATGGAGACCGCGGCCAACGTTGCGAAGCAATACCATGGGCAGGCGGTGGAAGGCTGGTCCCAGCTTCATAAGGCAGACCATATTTACATAGACAGAGGGCTTTATTCTCATCACGGGTTATACCTTGGCAACGGCCAGGTGATGCACTATGCGGAAGAACATGGCAGAATATGCATCCACAAGGTCAGTTTTTGTGAATTTGCGGAGGGAAATGTGGTGAGGAAACTGGATCAGGTTCAGAGTCCTGTGCGGTATTCCCCGGATGAGGTGATCGCGAGAGCCTATGGAAGGTATCAGGAGGAGGAGTATGATCTTCTCTTCAATAACTGTGAAAATTTTGTGCGGTGGTGTCGTTTTGGGGGGAATGACGACTGATATAATGAGCACTGAGATGGAGAAGCATCTGTTCCGGAAGGGGCAGATGCTTTTGTGTTCTCTTCTTAATATGAAGCTTATTATCAGTTCCTTTGTTTCGATCCATAGATCCTCTGGATCGCCTACAGTAACCTCTTGCATGCTATCAACATAAATTTCGTTGATCAGTCTTTTTTCTAAATAGGGCCAAGTGTCAGCCGTTTTTACAAACTGATTTGCCAGGGCGGTATAATAGAAAACAATTGAAACAGGCTGGCACAAAAGCCCCGCAAAAAGGGGCCCTGTGCCAACCCCAATCGTTCATACCCCTTGGGTAAAAGCGTAGATGGTGGCTTGGTGTTAATCCATGGATCTGCCCCGTCCTTTTTCCGGCAGGCGGAAATCCAGCAGGTCTTTCGGGGAGATCTGCAGCACCTCCGCAATAGAAAAAAGGGTATCCAGGGAGATTCGGGTTTTTACATTGGGAGCTTCTATATTGGAAATGTGGGTGCGGCTCAAATCTGTAAACTCCGCCAGGTCTAACTGGGTGAGCCCCCGGAGCTTGCGGTAATAGGCGATGTTGAGTCCAAGCTGCTTGTAGAACAGTTCATATTGTGGTTTCATGGCAGAATACCTCCAATGTACTATTTTAACCATGGCATTATTTGCGTTAAACAAAATAATGCTTCTTTTTTGCGTTATAATAGTATGCAAATGCATGAAAAGATGGTATACTATCTACGAAAATGGGCTGAAATAGTCGAAAATGGGCGAAGGCTGGAGAGTGGGAGGAGAAATTGACAACAAAAGAGGCGTTATATGTGTTAGGGCTGGATGCTCAGGCATCAGAGGAAGAAATAAAAAAAGCTTATAAAAAAATGGCTCAGAGATATCACCCGGATAATGGCGCGGCGCAAGATGAAGAGCAGTTCATAAAAGTGACGGAGGCCTACGAGTATCTGAAAAACAGGAAGAATGGCAAAGAGGGCCAAACATATGAAGAGGAGCAGGGATATAAAGAGCCTTGTCCCCAGTGTAAAGGCAGGGGAAAGCGGAAAATAAAGAGAAAGACCCAGAGAGGCTTTATGGTGGTTTCACAGCCATGCGGGGCCTGCAATGGCACCGGATATATAAAGGGGTAAAAACAGTATGGGATACCGATACTTAAATGAAAGCTGCGGCTTTCGGTGCAGCTGTGGGATGGGAGTTAATTTCTTTAAAGCCGTGGCGGGAAGGGCGTCAGGAGTAAAGCTGCACAAGAAACCAATTCTCACGGTTTCAACCGTACTTGGGCCGGTTCCCGGCGTATTTTGCGTAAGACAGCCAAATCCGGAAGGCACGCCGCCCTATCTGCCATGTGTTTTGAGCAGCGTGGGAGTTCGGTGGGAACATAGCTCGAAAACCATGTGCAGGGGAGAACCTGTGCTGACAGAAAGATCCAGAGCCATATGTAAAGGGTTTCGGGGAGAGCTGACAGCGATCCCGCCTGTGGCTATAACGTGCGCGCAGGAGACAGAAAAAAGAAAATCATATGAAAGCAAAGGAGAAGGGATTACCAATGAAAGGCACTATAAATTACGCTGAGGATTTTGGACAGACAAGCAGGACGATTCTCTTTGAACGCTTTACCAAGGAGAACCAGGAGGGGACCGGCGCGGCTGATCTGTGTACGCTTTTGGAAGGAAGAGCTGCCAGAGATACTCTGTTGAACGAAGTGACAGAAAAATTGGGGGTAAAGAGCTTTGAAGAATTTGTGGACAAATTTACTCCCTTTCTCTATGAGGAGATCTGGACCAACCCGGAAACCGGAGAGATCCAGGTCACCTACAAGACGGAAAAACCAGAGGACTGGGATGAAGAGAAAAATCCGGTGGCTTTAAACGCTCAGGCTTTTTACCGGATGATAGAGCGGTTATACGATAATAAGAAAAACAGCGGACAGACCAACGGAACCTTTGAGTTTGACGATATATCCAGGCTGCTGTGTCCGAAAGAGCGGCAGGAAGAGTATAAACGACTGAGAAGGCAGCTTTCTTATTATACCAATGAGTATTACAGGCTGGAGGAACTGACTCCGGGGGTGGACAGCGCAGAAAAGGACACCTGTATTGATATGATCGAGGAAGCAAGGCTTACGTTGTCCTCCTACTATCAGGCAGGGGTTTCGGAAATCATCCCCATACAGGTGGCAGACGCCCAGAGGGCTCTTTTAGGGATGAGCAGACAGATTCCCCAGGAAGATGGGGAAGAGCCCGGAAAGATGGTGAAGGGATTTCTTCAGTTTGATGATAAAGGCAACATCCAGGTGATCCAGGATAAACGAGAGAACGAGACAGAAGGGATTGAGATGAAGGATTCTCCGGAGGTTCTGCTTCTGGAAACTTTGGAGGAAGACTTTAAGGAGATGGCGCCGCCTGCCCTGACAAGGTCAAAAGAAATAACCGATCTAGTGCTGTCTACTGTTTCCAACGCTTACACCAGGAGGGGCATGGATCTGGAAGAAGCCAAAAAGAAGGTGGATCAGTGCCAGAAACTGTACAAGCAGTGGAATGAAGCGCTGGCAGAAGCCATCGCGCCTCTGATTGAGAAATTTCTGGGAGTCAGAGCCTTTTTTGAAAATACCCACACAAGTCAGCTGAAAAGCCAGCTTATCGTGGCCAACTGCACGGCTGCCGAAGTGATTGAAAGGGGCTGCGGATCAAAGCTTGGGGAGTTTTTGGAGCTGCTGGGCAGCGCAAAAAAGCAGAAAATATGGTTTGGCATCATCCCCGGGATCTCCCTGGGAGACGAGACCGTGAAAACCGCCCGTTCGGAGAGAAGAAATCCATTTGGAAAGCTGGATGGAGGGCCCAGAAGGGCAGAGAGACAGAAAGGCCTGACGACGTCTGCCTATGCCAGAGAGCTGATGGAGATCTGCGAGAAAGCCAGAGTCATGTGTTTTTATAACTACAAGGCAAATGAAAACACCTGCTTTGGCAATATGACGAAAGCTGCATTTGAAAAGATGCGGGATAAGATCTCCTTTACCGGCGCAGGCGGCAAGGGCGGGTCCTATGCGGTGTGCTGTCTTCCGAATTTTACGGTGCTGCCTAAGAGCAAGGCGAAAGTTATCATCAATCAGGAGCTTAAAGATAAAAAGCTGGCGGACAAACTGGTTGCGGTGGAACTTCCCGGGATCTACATTGACGCGGCGTATGTGGCCTGCGGTATGGTGGTTGGGTGTCAGAATATCCAGGTTCTGAAGGATAAAGGATTTCAGGTAGATGAAAGCCTGCCAGGGATACGGGTGGATTTTGAGGAGCGGGAAGTGTCCTACGGCTTTCCGTCCAACATGTGCAGGGAGAGCCTGCTGCCCTGTTCCAAAGATCTGGAGGAGGAGATCATGGGAAGCCGTTTTGGTTTCTATTTTGATGACAGGGAGATAACGGATTATGCCGGAAGGTGCCTCTCCCACTGCTATGTGAGAAACGCCAGGACCATGAGAGTGGAAAACGGAAAATACTGGAAGTTAAACAATGTCCTTTTTGCGGAGTTTATCAGACTGTGTGTAAGCGGGGGACAAAACCACGTGGAACCGGAAAGACTTCAGGACTTTGTTAAAAAAGATGTAAGCAGCTGGAAGAAGCATCGCCAGGACCAGGATCAGGAAGAGAAAAGGGAAGTCAACCGTCTTCTGCGAAAAGATGAGGATATCAGAGAGCTTCCTGATCATTCAACCATAGAGATCCAGTACGGGGAAGACAAAGACCAGGTAAAAGTAAAAATAGAAGAGAGATAGGAGGATGGAACGCATGGACGAGAGAACAGGGTTTGAGGTGGAGATTACACAGACAGAGGGAGAGCCTATTAATCTGGATGAGAAATCCATTATAACTGTGGAGTTTAAGATCGATACCGTGGAGGAGGATGTAAAGGACCGGTCGGAAAATGTGATCAATAAGGTGGTCATTATCGGGAATATCACGCCGGAAAATAAGGAGGAGACAAGGAAGCTGGCCCTCTGGTCTCTGGATAAGAAGAGGGAAAAGGTGTACAGGGAGATGTCCGTCACTCTGGCAACCGGAGGGGAGACCCTTCGGACGTATCGGATGGATAAGGCGTTCTGCATTGATTACATAGAGACCTTCGGCATAAAAGGGGAGAATACATTTCAGCTGGTGGCTGCCCAGAGAAAGGATAATCTTGGCTCCATCAAGGTGGGTACGTACTAAGGAGACGGATAGATCATGATGGTGACAGGATTCAGGGAGATTGACGGCTTTCGGGAATTTCATCTGCGGAAGAAGAAAAATGCCCATTCCGTGTGTACCTTTACAGCGGGAAAGGGCTCCTGCCATGTGGGCGATGAGATGTTTCTCAAAGCGGTCAATGTGTATGACTGCCAGGATACGGACACACCGCCCATAGACGCGCTTTTGATGACCGGAATCCTGCAGAGCGTTAAGTGTATGGAAGGTTATAGCGAGGACCGGATCTCCGTCTCCATCATCTCCAGATCAGCCATACTGGAGAGAGAACTACACACAAGGATCTTTCAGAGCAGGGAAAAGACATACCGGGATATTCTGGAACACATATGCGAAGGCCGGGAATTTCAGATCATATGCTTAGAGGAGGACCTTGGGGAGACCAGGCTGGAGGCGCCTTTGCTGCAGATCGGGGAGACAGATATGGAGTTTATCTGCCGGATCGCCTCCCGGATGGATACGGCAGTGTGGATCGATGATGAGAGCGACGGGATCTGGCAGGTCCGCGTAGGGGACCGGAGGGGAGCGTTTGCCATAGACCTTGACACGGCGGATCTGATGACGCTGGAAAGAGAGTTGTCCTTTGATGCGGAAAGGATCCGTTTCCGGCTTGCCAGGGAGTGGGATGGTTTAAGAAGACTGGACATCGGAAGGCAGATAAGGATCCGGGGAAAACAGTACACCATAGAGGAGATGGATATCTATAAACAGGGACAGGAGTACCGGTATGAGTACCTGGCAAGCCGCCGGACGGAGACCTGGAGTCCACGGCGGCAAACGGGAACCAGGCAGCAGCTGGTAAAGCATTTTACCGGGACGGTGACTGATAACCGGGACCCGGAGAACATGGGAAGAGTTCAGGTGGATTTTAACCAGGAGTCTGTGGAGGATATCGCGGATACGGACAGGCTCTGGATCTGTGTGGCTGCTGTTTACGCGGGGGATAAAGGGGGAGTTCTGTTTATTCCCGACAAAGGCGATGTGGTGGATGTTTTGTGGGACGGGAGAGAATTTCTGGTTACAGGGGTCAGAAGAACAAAGGCTATCTCGGAAGCATATCGAAATGTGGACGAGAAGCGGATCGTTGACGGGAAAGGAAGGAGCCTCTGTTTTGGAGAGAAAGGTCTGCTGATCCACGCAGGGACCAGCGCCATCCAGGTAAGGAAGGATAAGGTGGTGGTCACTGGGCGGACAGTTGAGATCAATTGATGGGGAAAAGGATGGAATTTACAAAATTTGATGAGCTGAGTGAAAGGATAAGGGCGGGCAGCTATAAAAATCCTGGTTTTTTGCTGGAGCTGGTGGACTGCGCGCGGGAGTATACAAGGGAACAAATGGGGCAGATCAGAGACCGGGTCTGTCAGGAATTTTACAAGCCGGAGAGATCACTGGGAACCGTAATGACGGTTTTGGCTGAAAAAAGACAGATGGAGGAACTGGAGCAGGCAGGATTCTGTCGGATGGACAGGGAATTGCCCTCCATGCCTGACACAGGGATCGATCCAGGCTCCCTTCGAAAGCGAAATAAAAATGAGGACAGGCTTCTTTTAGGGTACGGGTTTCTGGAATGCAGTTACAGAGATTTTTGCCATCTGACAAAAAACGGCGCTGTCTATGGAGGAAGGGTTCGATATAAGGACGGAAGAGAAGGGAAATTTAACTATCAGCTTCTTTTTTCTGATCAACTGTTAAAAAAAGAGAGGATTTTACGATCCTGCGGAGATTTGTACGGGATTATGGCGCCTGTTATTTTTTCGCCTTTGGGAAGACGGCTCGTAAAGATTCAGGCAGCTGAAGGGCTGGCTTTGGACGATGTGGAACAAATCCGGCAGGCAGACCTGCGTTTGGCGGAAAACGGGTTGGATAAGATCCTGCTTACGGACAGAGAGCTGGTGTGGAATGTAAAGCTTCAGGACCAGGATCTGGACATGCGCAGTCAAAAAGGGAGCCTTGCGGGGGAGGAGAAGCATTACATCTACACCTTTGACGGGTGCGGACCAAACCAGTATATTGTGCCTCTGGAAAAGGATCCTTCGCCGTTTTATGTGTACCGGGATAAGGACAAGATCCGTTTTCAATATACGGACCGCTATACAGACAGATTTGCCAAGATCACGGTGAAGGAGATTCCAAAGAAACCAAAAGATCCGCGCTGTTTTACCAACAGCCACAGGGCCAACGAGAGAATGGCAGGGGGATTGGAGCAGGAGATCAAAGTCCGGTTGAGAAGCGAGGCAGACATATGGTTCACCGTAAAGCAGCATGGGGCGCAGCTGGGAATGGAGCTGGAACGAGTATCAAAGGAGCCGCTTTCGGATTACAGGGAATATGAAGCCTGGAGGGAGAAAAGCCCCTGTAGTTCTATGGAGTCCCTTTGTCTTGAGGGGAAAGGGAGTGTGTATCTCTATTTTCACAACAAGGAGGATTCCCTTTTTGCGGACGACTATATGGATTATCTCTGCAGTTATCTTGGAGCCATGTACCCGGATATTGTCTGGAAAGGAGGCTACCGTTGAGTTATCTGTGGGACGAATACTCCGTGGATCTTACCTACTGTCTGGCAGAGAAGGACTTTTCTCCCTACGCGGAATGTTTAAGCGTCCATTCCGGAGAGCGTGAGATCAACGGATTGTTTCGGTTTGGTCATATCTTTTCCAGGCTGGCAAAGCATATGGAGGGCAATGACGGAGAGAAGGAGGCCATATCCCTGCTGTTCCACATCCTTGCCAATTATGATTTTCTGTCAGGGGTGACAGAGCGGGATATCTGCATAAGTATGCAGGAAGAGGCGATCCTTCGGGGGGATTATGGCAGCAGGATCAGGGAGTTGTATGGAAAGCTTGGCAGGCATCAGAAGTACGTGACGCTGAAATATATGGAAAAGAAGCGGGTGAGCCAGGGCAGGAAAGGGTATGCTTTTGAGGCTGCCCGGGAGATGTTAAGGGGAATCCTGTATTATTCCTGCAAAAGCCGCTGTCTGCTGATCTTTATTCCGGCGGCGCGGGGCGATAAAAGCGGGGAAGATGGCGGATGTACCTGTGAGGAAGTGTATGAACTGTGGAAAGCTCTGTTTCTGGATCACTGGATGGAGATCGAGCCAGTGTGGGGAAGGCATTTCGGCATCATCGGCTGTGATAATACTATGAGGATCGGAGAACTACAGATCCTTTGAGAAAACAGGAGAGAGATAATGGGGAAAGAGATAGGGATTGATTTCGGCACCACCACAACAGAGGTCAGCTATATCGATAAGAACGGTTATGCCAGGGCCATGAAGCTGGAGAAGGGATACCTGATCCCGACGGTCCTGTACTTCCTTTCAGAGGACGAGTATATCATCGGCAGCGGGGCCGCGGTAAAGGGCAGGATGAGGCCGGAGGGTATGGTTCGGAATTTTAAGCTGTTTTTGACGGACCCGACGAAAAAGTATAAGGTGGCGGCAGAGAATGGGGACAGGTTTACGGTGAAGCCTGTGAAGGCGGCGCAGCTGTTTTTAAATAAGCTGATCCAGATCATTCAGCCAAAGCTTCTGACAGAATTCGGGGAGAAGGAAGGCACCATCGACCGGGCGGTTATCACAGTGCCGGCCCAGTTTGACCCGGAAGAAAAATCCGCCATCAAAGAGGCCATCGTGAAGGCGGCGAGCCAGGCGGGATTTTCCGATATCAAGATTGCGGCGGAGCCTACGGCGGCGGCGGTGGCTTATCAGGATGAAAACTGCGAAGACGGGGAATCCATACTGGTCTATGATTTTGGCGGCGGGACGTTTGATGTGTCCCTGATCTGCAAATTGGGGGATATCTACACGGAGATCGCCACAGACGGGGATAAGAGACTGGGAGGAAACCGGCTTACGGAAAAGATCGCGGAACGACTATGGGAGATCTGCCTGGATGAGACGGACAGGGACTATCCCTTTGATGAAGATGAGGCGGATCATTATTCGGAGGAAGAATATGAGCTTAGCAGGAACCTGTTTATCGAAAACCGCAATGAGGTATTTCAGGTCGCGGAGGACATGAAGGTGGATTTTTTGGAGGAGGATGAGACAGAGCAGACCATCCGGTTTTACGTTGACAATGACAGAGATCCTAAGCTGATCCCTGTGAAGATGGATCTTGATCTGTTCTATGAGATCATTGAGCCGGATATTCAGAAAACCGTGGATCTGACAGGGAGGGTTCTTAAGGAAGCGTTAAGCAGGGGAGATGTGGCCCGGATCGATCAGGTGGTGCTGGCCGGAGGAAGTTCTCAGATCCGGCTCATTCGGGAAAAACTGGCGGAGAATGACGTGTTAAAAGACCTGGTAGGCGTGGCAGGTGAGTCTTCCACGCTGATCTCAAGAGGGGCGGCAAGGCTGGCCAGCGTAGAGCTGAAGGTGGAGGAGAAGACCCGGTTTGAGATCGGCACCAGGCTGATCCGGGGAGCCAGGCTGGATCTGTTTGAGCCAGTAATACGGGCGGGGGAGAAACTGCCCTGTTCTGGAACACAGGTATTTTATCTGGCGCGGCAGGATCAGAACGAAGTGACCATCGAGTATTATGAAAAAGATGTAAAGAATTACCCGGACGCGAAGAGGATTGACGACGAGGGGATTAACCTGGTCAGCGAGCTGACCATCGGGGGAATCCCGTCCAAGGCCGGGCTTTCTCTGGAGGTTACCTTCCATATCAGCGCGGACGGCACGCCGGAGGTAACGGCCAGGATAAAGGATCAGGCGGGTCAGACCGTGAAGGCGGAACATCTGACTGTGACAAAAGGGGGAAATCTGTATTGATGGAACAAGTATGGGCGTTGCTGGAAAGGCTGGGAAAGCGGTACCCAGACATACCTTTCATCCAATACCTCATTCAACAGAAGGAAAAAAAGTATGGTTCTCCCAAAACCGAAAGAACCGAGAGAACCGAGAAAGCCATTGGAGCAGTCCCGGCACCATCTCCCCAAAAGCCGGAGCCGGTCAGAGAACCGGAAAGGGTCGTGTTTCGGGATGATGTCAGCTATAATGAGGCGGCGCTTCAAAGGATCCTGGAAGATTTTTCAAATATGGGCCGGGAACTTAGGGACGCGTATCCGGAGAAAAGAGAGACGGAAGCATATTATAAATGCGTCGGCCAGTTTGGGGAAAAAGTGGGCCTGCTTCTGGAAAAGCGAGAGATGCTGGCAAAAGGAGAGAAGACGGCCAGGAGGCTGAACAATGTTTTAAAGCAGACGCTGTTAAAAGTCTGGGATATGGGCCAATGCAGTCCGATCCTGGAACGGCATATAGCCAGGTGGGGGATTGGGACAAGATCTTTTGAGAAAGGCTATCGCATGTCGGATGACGACCTGGAGTATCTTGATCTTGATACGTTGCAGGCGTACCAGGTGAATACGGATGACAGGGAGAAAGAGTATCAGGTCATTGAGATGATCCATCCTGTCTTTTCCATCTGGTATGTGTCAGAGGATGAGGAGGAGCCGGAAGCCGTATACATCCCGGGAAAATGCAGGTACTATTGCCGCAGGGATGGGATATAGAAGGAGGGGCAGATGTTTTTAGGTTTTTGGAGAAGGCAGCAGGAGAAGCTGATCGATGAGCAGATGGAGCTGCTGCGGGAAGATATGGAAGACATGCTGAATGCGTGTGTTGGTCAGATCACGGGGAGGACAGAGGAACACATAAGAAAAGGGGCAGGAGAGCTAAGGTATGAGTTTGATCAGCGCTTCGGGGAGATATCCCCCCGTCTGGAGCAGATTATGGCGTCTGTCCTTAAGGGCATGGCGGACAGGGAGACCATAGAGGAACTGAAAAGAGATCTGAAACAGTCCAGAACGGAAAATCAGCAGCTTATCAAACAGATGTCCCAACTGATCCTTGCCATAGGATCTCTAAACGATTCTGTTAAGGAGATCCAGGAGAGAATGGAGAAGCTGGATCAAAACAGCGCCCGGATGACATCAATGCCGTTGGCGCAGTATCCTTATCAGATGCCGTTTCCGCCTGTTGTCAAGGCCCCTGTGTCATGGCCGGCGTCCGGCGGCGGGCAGATATCAGAGCAGGCGCCGGTTTCGCCGTCTGCGCCTCAGGTCCCCGGACAGCCTGGGGTGGGGGAGTGGAAGCCGGAAACACTGGACGGGGGGAATGGTCCGGATCCATCCAGGGCGGTTTCGGAAGCCGCAGTCACAGCCGAAGATTTTGTACATGTCCCTGCGCTGGTTTTGAGCCCTGTGTTTACGGAGGACTTCTCGGAGAATAAACAGGCTCTGGCAACGTGTATGATACAGTGTACAAAGCTTGGGCAGACTTTAGAACAGGCCTGCGGAACCGATGAAAGTCTGGATATTTACCGCAGGCTGCTGGATAAGTGTCAGAAGAAGCTGGAGAGTCTGTCAAAAAAGATGGACGAAAAAAGGTATGGTCCGGAAAAGCTGGCCGGTGAGGTGGTTAAGGTGTTTAGCCAGTCAGTGGTCAAGGGACTTTCCCAGGAATCGGTGGCCGGTCTGATGGGGGATTTCCTTGTAGCCTGCGGGCTTAGAAAGCTACGGTTCAAACCGGGACAGAAACTGACAGACAGGGATTATGAGTATGTGGACAATCTTGTTTTCTATGAAGACGTAGACAACGAGGCTATGAATAACTGTATCATCGCGGCCCGTCAGGACGCGTATGTACTGGATTATACAGATGAGAACGGACCGGGGGAAGCTGTCATACCGGGAAGCTATAAGATCGGGAAGTATAAAGGGTGAGGGCTATGAGATTATTAGGGATTGATTTTGGAACCTGTTATATCAAGGGGGCGGAGGTGAAGAAAAACGGGGACGTGGTTCCCCTGAAATTAGGAAAGAGCATTGATAAGCCCAGGATACCCAATGTGGGGCTGTATGAGAAGAAGGAGGATCAGCCCGCCGCAATCCTGGTGGGCAATATCGCGCTGAAACGGTCCGCTCCGGAGCAGGATAAGATACGAAACATAAAAGCATATCTCCAGGAATACAACTGGAGCCGGACGCTTTCTTTTGGACAGAGTGTTTCTGCCTATGAGGTGACCAGAGATATTATGAAGAACCTGTACAATGAGATACATGGCTCCAACAAGGAGACAGATATCTCGGCGGTTATCACCGTGCCGGTGAATTTTTCCGGAAGACAGCAGCTTATGGTGAAACAGGCGGCAGAGGAAGCAGGTTTTTTGATCAATGGGGTTATCACGGAACCCTTTGCCGCCTTTTTCTCCCTGATGCAGGAGGAGATGGAGGAGGATCACAATGTAATGATCTTTGACTTTGGAGGAGGAACCATGGATCTCTGCCTTGTGGAGGTTCGCCAGAGGGAGGGAAAGACAAGGATTGAAACCCAGTCAACCCTAGGGATCTCCTACGGGGGAAATGATATCAATGAGGATCTTTTGAGGGAACTGCTCTGTAAGAGAGAACCTGATAAGATCCAGGCGGTGCTGGGGCCGCATAACAATACGTTTCATCAGATGATTAACCGGTATTATATTATGAAGTCCTTAGATGAGATGAAGGAAGAGCTTTTTGGCAGTGACAGGAAGGAAGAGGGGGAACTGCTGATCGAGCGCCATGTCGGCGATATACAGGATTTCGGGAAGGTGACTGTGGAGGATGTGTATCAGGTGCTGGAAACACAGAACTGGACCAAAAGGATCCACAGGCTTTTGGACGGACTGTTCTGTGACAGCGACGACATGACGGCGGACGAGGTGACGGATATCTATATGGTAGGCGGTTCCTCCTCCATCCCCTATTTCCGCAGGATTCTGGAAACGTATTTTGAGAAAAACGGACATAGAGACGTAAACAAGCTTTTTGAACGGAATGACGAGATGGAGCTGGAGGACAGGCTTTACACAACCGTAGCCAACGGGGCGGCGATTTTCAATCAATTGGTCACATCCGGGGACGAGGAAACCGTGATCAAAGATAAGATTCCCTTTATGGTCTACACCAAGGATGAGGCGGGCAGAAAACTGACGCCCCTGATGAAAAACGATTCTTACAAGGATTACCGTTCAAGGCTTGACCGGCTGACAGAAGCGATGAAGAGGGAGATGAGGATCCGGGTCTATCAGACCATCTTTGGCGAGACAGAGAAGGAGGTCTATCTTGGGGATATCCATTTGTCCCAGGAAATGGCGGGGCAGGCCACCATGTATCAGCTGATGACGGACAAGGATCGGAACGTGCTGGCGGAAGTGGGATATCTGGATGCGGAAGAAGGCTATGAGGCGGAGGAGAACCGGTTCTGCGTGGATTGGCGCTGTAAATTGGAGATCGATCTTACATAATGGCACAAAGGAGTATGGGATGATGGCAAAAGTGGAAAACAGTGAATTGGAAAGGCTTTTGGGGCTTGAGAAGCAGATTTATTTGGAGGCGGAGCAGAAGATGGAGGATGCGTCCGCCGGGATCAGAACCATGTGGACCATGTTTCGGGATCTGCAGGAGATCTGTAGGGCTGTGTTTGATGTGCTGAAAGAGACCAGCTCCCAGCTGGAAAAGCAAAAAGATGTCAATGAGGATATGAGCAGGAAACTCGCGGAGCAGGAGAGGGTGATCCAGGACTATAAGAAACGGGCCGCTGTCTATGAGGAGATGGAGCTGAACGGGTTAAAGCTTGCAAAGCTTTTGGATACCAATGGCCGGGAGAGAGACAGGCTTTGTGAGGAGAGGGAGAACCTGGAGGCGGAAAGGGACGCGTTTGAGAGAGAACGGGATCAGCTGATCAGTGAGAAAAAAGAGGCTCTTGAAAAAGCGGAAACTCATAAGAAAGAGAAAGAAGAAGCGATCCGGTCAAGGGACGAGGCGATCGCGGAGAGCAATAAACTGAAAGAAGGGATCAAAGAAAAAGATCTGGAACTGGGTGAGAAGGAAGACGAGATCACTTCGAAGGACAAAGAGATCCAATCCTATGAAGAGGAGCTGGATAATTGCAAGAAAACGATCGTCCAATTGACAGATGAAAAGACGGATAAGGTGCTCAGCCTGAACAAAGAGCTGAACTGGCTGAAAGGTTACGCAGAGGCATTGGATGACAAGGTGATCCGATATTTTAGAGACAAGGATAAAGATGACTTAAAGAGTCATTACAAAGACTATCTGAATAACCCGGATAAATGGGACGAGCACAGGGAACATTTTCCGGAATTTGAGGGAACACAGAAAAAAAAAGAAAAAAATTCCATAAAAGATGAGACAGAGGAGATCCGGGACAGACAGGAGGACACCGTGGAACCGCGGGAGGATTATAGGGCAGCGTCTGACAGAAACCGTGTTTCCAAAGATGACTGAGAAAAATTACAGGAAGGAGAATGAGGATTATGAGAAAAGTACAGGTAGGGATTGACCTTGGAACTACAAACACGCTTGCCTGCTGCCGGATCAAAGGGAGGATGAAGCTTCTGAAATTCAGAAGCAGTCAGATGCTCCCTTCTGTCATGTATGTGGAGAAGCAGCCTGACGGGACCATAAAGGAGATCGTGGGAAGGGCGGCCCAAATAAAGGGGATGTTGGACCCGGATAACTTCATTCGGTCCTCCAAGACTTACATAGGTCTTACAGGCGAGAATAAAAAGACGTGGACCTGCCACGGAAAGACCTACACGCCCACAGATGTTGCCGCCAGGATCTTAAAGGAAGTTCATCAGAAGGTGAGGGAGACTTATGATCTGGAGGAGGGGGATATCGTTCAGGCGGTGATCACCATACCGGAATACTTTACTGCCACTCAGTCAGACGAGACGAAGCAGGCCGGAAAGAGGGCGGGCATGGAGGTGCTTCGAATCATCACAGAGCCGGTGGCTGCCGCCGTGTCGGCGGCGGATGACGTGGAGGGAAAGATCTTTGTGGTGGACCTGGGAGGCGGAACCTTTGACGTAAGCGCCCTGGAAGTCAGCAGCCAAAAGTTTTCTACCTTGGCCGTAGGCGGGGAGAGAAGACTGGGAGGAGATGACTTTGACGAGTGCCTGGTGAAATACTTTCTGAAATATATTGAGAGCGATCTGTCCATCGATCTGTCCAGTCTGGAACGTTCCGGCCTTGGCTATGAGGAATACTACGTCATGATGTCCAAGATCAGAAGCGGCGCCGTGGAATTGAAGGAAGAGTTAAGCGAGAGCGAAGAGGTCAAGGTGGACATTCCGGGATTATTTACCTACGGGGCGGACAAGAGGCGCTATGATTTTTCTATGGAAATGGACCGGGAAACCTTTAACTCCATTTGCGCCCCATTGTTTGAGAAGATCATCCAGGTCATTGATAAGACGGTGAAAAACAGCGACAGGTTTCAGAAAGAGGAGCTGAAAAAGATATTCCTGGTAGGGGGAAGCTGCTATATCCCCAAGGTTCAGGAGGATGTGGAGCGGTATTTCGGCCTGTCAGCCAATTCGGAGCAGGACCGGGCCACTCAGGTGGCCATGGGAGCGGGAAAGATCGCGGACGCCTGGGACGGGTTTACGCCGGAGAAGAACAGGGTTGATCCTTTTGACGACAAACTGCAGGATATTATCTCCCACGCGATGGGGATCGAAGTGCTGGACGACGACAATAAGAGCGTATTTTCCCGGCTGCTGGCAGAGGGAACTCCCTATCCGTGTACCCATAAAGAAGTGTACCGGACGGCTTACGATAACCAGGATTCGGTCATTATCAAGGTTTATGAGAAGACGGACAGCGATTCCCCGGATTACATAGAAGAAAACCACAAAAACTTTGACCTCTATGGAAGCTTTGTCCTTGAGGGGATTGACAAGGCCCCGGCGGGACAGACGGAGGTATGCGTAACCTTTGATTATGACCATAGCCGCACACTCCATGTCACTGCCGAGGATACGAAAAGCCATGTAGCCAAACAGGTGGAGCTGCACAAGGGGCAGATCGTGAAGGAATCCCGGGGAGTAAAACCGACGGACTTTTATGTGCTTCTGGATGTGTCGGGAAGTATGGATGGGAAGCGCATGGAAGAGGCCCAGAATGCCTGCAGAAAGCTGATTAAGGAAACTTTGGATTTACGTGTCCACCGTCTTGGCCTTATTACCTTTGGGAGTCAGGCAAAACTGTTGTGCAGTTTGACTCAGGATAAAGGAAGTCTTTTGACGGCGGTTAAAGAGGCAGGTGTATCGATTTATGGAAGCACGAATATGAGTGCGGCCATAAGGATGGGGAGAAACGAATTGCGTCCGGATGATAGTTCTTCCCGATCAAATTCTAGTTCGCCTTTGGGGACATTTGGGATCTTAAAGGCGTTGCTGGGAGAAGATCACTCTACCTCAATGATGTTTGATCGGGAAAGAGATGACTCCCGCAATAAAGCCATGATCCTGATCACGGACGGGGATCCGGATAACCGCCAGTTTGTTTTGCAGGAGGCCGAGGCGGCGAGAAACCGCCAGATCGCCATCGCGACCATTGGAGTATACGGGGCTGTAGAGGAATTTCTGCGAAAGGTTTCCGATGACAGCAGCCTGTGTTTTATGGTGGACAATATTGAGAAACTGTCCGATACCTTTGGACAGGCAGTGGCCAACTTACTACGCAAATAGGAGGGGAAAGCTTTGGAATTAAAACATATCAGGCCGGAGGATATCAGGGAAGCTCTGGAGATTGAGGAGGAATTTCAGGATATTGATCAGTTCTGCGCCTATCTGGAGACGTGTATTAAGGGGAGCGACAATACCAATGTGCGGGTGGGCATAAGAAGGCTGGTGAAGAATATCGCCCCGGAAGAGCGGCCGTCCAGGCGAACGTTTGAGGAAAATGTGGCGTGGATCCGCGCAAACTGCTTTATGGGAGAAAAACCAGAAGCGCCGAAGGCGGCTGCCAAACAGGAGCCAAAGCCGAAGATCCCGTCTCCTGTGAAAGCGTGTGATTTTGATCAGATACGGAATGACTATGAGACCAGCCTGTTTAAGGAGATCACTCCTCTGGAGGATGAGGATCTGGATTACTCGGCGGATATCGTCTTGCGGGAGGGCGGGATCATCACCCAGCAGAAAGGATTTGAGATCACCTGTTACAGAGGCGACCTGGATCTGGATACAGGAAAGGCGCTGATCACCGAGGCGGAGGGCAACCAGGTGCTTGCTCTTGGAAGGCTGGCCCGTCTGGAAGACGGCAGATACAGCGTGATCTTTGACAAAAAGGAGCAGATCCTCTACGACCGGTTTGCAGGCAGGAATCAGTTTCGGCTTGTGGTCTTTTCCGGAAAAGGACAGGGGTACAGCCGGATCTTTGACATGGATTTTGAACCTTTTTCTACAGAACACGAGCGTCCGCTGTGCATTGACTTTGGCACCAGCAATACCACGGCAGGGTCCTACGGGATCAAAGACCCGCAAAAGGATGAGGCGGAGGTGGTTCCGTTTATTGATGTGACGGTAACGCCCAATAAGACAGATGTGAAGCTGTTGCCAACGGTGATCTATGTGGAAGACTGCTCTGACAGCAGCAATATCCGGTATTTATTTGGCTATGAGGCCCGCAGGCGGATCGAGGAGGAACACTACGAGTCAAAAGCTTCCGTATTTTACGAGATAAAGCGCTGGATCTCCTCAGCCAATGAGACGGAGGAGATCAGGGACAGCAAGAATAACCGGGCAAAACCTGCCAGAAAGTCCATCATAAAGGCATACCTTGACTATGTAATCGAATGCGCGGAGCAGTATTTTGAGACAAGGTTTGACAAGCTGCATTTTTCGGCTCCGGTTAAGCTGAAAGAGCAGTTTCTGTCCATTTTAACAGAACTGTATCGGGGTCAGAAGGAGATCCTGTCCGGCAGGGAAAGTATTGACGAGGGGATCGCCATTGTGTACAACCGGATCATCACCTTGATGTACAATGATATTAACAACCATAAAAATCAGGAAAAAAGCATCATGATCTTAGACTGTGGAGGCGGAACCACGGACCTTGCCAGCTGCGACTACTCCTACAAAGAGACCGACGCAGGGGTGGAGCTGACGCTGAAAACCGGTTTTGAAAACGGCAATTCTAATTTCGGCGGAAACAATATTACTTACCGCATCCTGCAGCTGCTAAAGATCAAGATCGCCGCCGCTTACCGCCCGGATTTGATGGACGACGGCGGGGAGATGATCCGGCTCATCGATAAATCCGAGAACAGTATTCTGGGGATCGTGGAGCGGGCAGCCAAAGGGGCTGTCTACAATTCCGACCAGGAAAACCATGAGGTTTATGAGAAGTTTCTGGACAATTACCACAGGGCGGAGACAGTGATCCCCACCATCTTTACAGGCAATGAGCGGTATCGGGGCTTTGAGGAGTTAAAGAAGATCAGAAGAAATTTCTACTATCTGTGGAGAAAGGCAGAGCAGATCAAGATCGATTTTTATAAAAATGAGCGGGTGGTGATGGATTTTAGCGGAAACCGGGAGGACCAGAATCTGATGGTGGCAGACGCGGATAATTATTATCTCTATTTCGCGGATGAGAAGACGGCCAAACTGCAGAGAGTCAACGATCCCCTAAGCAAGGTGAGCATTACTATCAAGGAAATCAACCGGGCGATCTGCGGCGATGTGTATGCCCTGCTGTGCGGCCTGTTTGAGGATAAGACCGAGAATCACGGAGGCAAAAAGGTAGAAGATTTTGATTATTATAAGCTGTCAGGCCAGTCCTGCAAGATCACCCTCTTTTCAGAACTTCTCAAGGAATACATCCCGGGGAGAAAACTGCGCCCTGCCATCAGGCAGAACGGAGAGAAGGAGAAGCGGGAGTCAGAGGAGCTGAAGCTGGACTGTATCCTGGGAAGCATTCATTATGTAAGAGATCAGATGCGCCCGGAGATGAAGGTCATCACAGAACCACAGAAACCAAAGTTTATCTACAATGTTTGGATAAAGGGAACGCACACCGGCAACCGGAGGCTGTTTGACTGTCAGAGGCCGGACAAGATCCTGGCAGTGGTAAGCCACAGGAATACAAAAGAATATCCGATCATCATCGCGGGGAAAGATGAGGTGAAGGAGCGGGAATTTATATTCCGGCTGGCGGACGCGGAACCTGGCGATGAATTGTGGACAACTACGGACATCGAAAACAAGCTCTTAAGAAAAGGCAACGTGGAGGAAGGGGGAGTGAAGGAGTTTCTATCAGAGCTTAAGGAGATGGCGGGAGAAGACGGGGAGCCTGTGAACGTTGTGTTTGCCCTTCCTCCCAAAGACGGATACGGGATCTATCTGGGGCAGATACAGGCAAGGGACAGCCAAGATAGGAAAGAATACCGCTTTTTGAAGTTTGAATATGAAAGTTTTGAGGACGCGTCTAAGACATTTTTTGATGGAAAAAGGTAGATTCCAAAGATGAGGTGGACCGGTTTATGAGAAGAAGTGAGATTCAGTTCAAGAATGGTTCCATATTGCGAAAAGAAATGCTGGAGGAACTGTACGGTTATCCGAGAGCGGCGCTGGAAAGCTATTATGCCTCTTTTGGAGACGGCATCTTGTACGGGCTGTCCTGGAAAGAGGAGGCTGTGGGACGGCATTTCATATGTCCCGGGGCGCTTAAGTTTCGGGGGGAGATCTATTTTCAGAGAGAACCTCTGTGGGTTGAGGGGTATTTTCAGGACCATAAAGATCAGCGCCTGGAGACTGACCGAAAATACCGCCTGTTCTTTCTGCCCGGGATGGAGGGTGAGGAATCGGGGAGAAAGGTGGCCAGACTGGAACTTACGCTGATCCAGAGCGACCGGCTGCAGGAGGCCATGGAAAAGGGATATTATTATTCCTATGTAAGCGTGGACGGCGAGAAAGGGCTGATGCCTGTGGAGGACCGAAACGGTCTGTACGGGCTGTACGCGGGAACGGGGAGATACGGGTATCGGCTGCCGCTCTTGGAATTGGAGAAATTGACTCCGATACTGGAAAAAAAGACGGACAAGCACTGTCTGGATTATGAGATCCTGGGATATCTCTACAGCGGCGATCCGGCTCCGACAGAACTGATCGCTCTGTATGTCCATGAATATCTGGCCCAGGAAGGGAGGGCGGGGGAGGCCGACGCAGGCAGACCCCGGGCTCTCCTGGAAGAGTTTCGAAAGGCTGCAAAAGGCCTGGAGAGCAGACAGGTCCGGGTGGTGGAGATGGAAAGGGAACGGGAGGACGTAAGGGTGGATGCGGTGGAGGAGATCGCAGGGCAGGGGGTATTGTAAAGATACAAAGTATAAGAGAAAAGGGAGAAGGAGTAAGGAATGAATGTATTGTTTATGAATATCTCAAAGCAGTGGGAGGGCAGGACCTACCGGGAGTACCCATATGGGCTTGGGATCCTGGCAACGCTGACCGCGCAGGCGGGATATGACGTCCATATTTTGGATATGGCAGTGGACAGCCGGGACTATTTGACTGTAGTGAAAGAGATCCGGCCTGATGTGATAGCCGTTTCCTTTTTATCTCCTTCTGTGCAAAAGGCGGCGGAAGTGATACGGCGTTTGAAGGGGTTTTTTGAAGGGAAGATCCTTGCGGGGGGAATCCACAGCACCCTTTATCCGGAGGCTGTGCTGGACTATGGGGCCGATATCGTGATGCTGGGGGAAGGGGAATTAACGATCGTTCCCCTTCTGCGCCGCATAGAGGAGGAAGGTCCTTTGACAGAGGACTGTCTTGCCGGGATTCCAAACCTGGTATACCGGGATGGTTTTGGCGGGATCTGCCGGACAATGGCTCAAAAACAATCGGTAGATCTGGATCTGCTTCCCATCATGGACCGCAATCTGTTTGATCTGAGTCTCTATGATCATCATACCATCTTAACCAGCCGGTGCTGTCCTTATGGATGCCGCTTCTGCTGTTCCTGGGCCCCGGGGGGAAAGAGGGGAAGGATCATGTCCTCTGACCGCATTTTGCAGGAGCTGGAATGGCTGGTGGATCAATATGGCGCCTTAACGCTCTACTGGGGAGACGAGATCTTCTTCTGGGAGAGGGAGGCCCGCCTGGCCTTTTGCAGGCAGTTAAAGGGAAGGCGTCTTCCCATAAAATTTATCATACAGCTGCGGGCGGATCTGGTGGAAGAGCCGCTGATCAAGGAGCTGATGGCAGTTGGCTGCGTGAAACTGTGCATCGGCGCGGAGAGCGGTTCCGACCGGCTATTGGAAACTGCCAACAAGAGGATCCGCGCGGCACAGATTGAAAAAGCCATTGATATCTGTGTAAAAGCCGGTTTGGCCTGCAAGACGTGGTGGATGGTGGGCCTGCCGGGCGGCGGAAGAGAAGAACAACTAAAGGCTCTGGATATCATTAAGCGGACCATGCCCAATGAAGTTGCGGTTCACCAGTTTGTGCCTTTGCCAGGCTCCGAGTTTTGGGATCACGCAAAACAGTACGGCATCCATCTGCCAAAGGAGACTTCCTTTGAAAATCTAAACTATTACAGCGATCCCAAAAATCTGGTTTATGATTATATTTCCGGCCAGGAATTATATGATATTTTGAAGCAATATGAGGAAACTCTTTTAAGTTTGGGGTATATCCCTACAGATCAGGCGGACGCGGCATCCAGGTATGTTTTTACTACGCCATTCCAAAATACCACATTTAACATATGAAACTGTGAGCGAAGGTGAAAGATGATGTTGAAAAAAAGTAAATACCTGAGGATATCCGTGACAAATATATGCAATTTATCTTGTTTTTATTGTCATAAAGAAGGGAACCATTCCCCGGATCAAAACATGCTATCTCCCAGAGAGATACAAACCCTATGCCGCATAGGGCTTGCTATGGGATATGAAAAGTTTAAGCTTACCGGCGGAGAGCCTACCACGCGCCGGGATATCTGTGAGATCATCTCCGGGCTGGCAGCGCTGGGACTTCCGGATCTGTCCATGATCACCAATGGAACAACGCTGGCGGATCAGGCGGCGGATTTGTGGAAGGCAGGACTTAGAAGAGTTAATGTCACATTAAACACCTTAAACCCGAAACGGTTTCAATCCATACAGGGAAACGGGACGGTTTCCGTGGATTCGATTCTGGAGGGGATATCTGCGGCTAAGAGGGTTGGCTTTCAGAATATTAAAATGAATTTTGTGTATTTTGACGACGACAGTGAAAAGGATCTAAAGGAGTTACTTGATTTTTCAGGGGAATGTGGATGCACCTTGGTTGTGCTTCCCGTGCTGTCAAAACAGTCCTTTTATTCTCTTGACTTTTTGTACCGGAAGCTTCAGTCTTACGGGATTGCTAAAGAGGAATTGATCGTTGACCGGGAAGGGATACGCAAGCGGTTGATACAGATGAAATCAGGCGCTGTTGCCCTGCTTCGGGTGGATGAACTGGCAGATCGAAAACCCTATGTCTTTTGCTCTGACTGTGGGGACAAGGAAGAATGCCGGGAGGGGATATTCCCTGTGAGGGTATCTGCCAATGGGGAATTAATCCCCTGTATGGCAAGTCTAAAGCATAGGATCCCCATCGCCCACCTGCTTGCGGATCAGAATGAGACGGCCATCAGGCAGGCGTTTGCCGCGATCGAAGGGTGGTGCTGTCCGTGTGAATAAACCGCCATATATCTGCTTTGAGGGCCTGGATGGTTCCGGAAAAAGTACCATAGTGAAACGAATCGTCCCATTGTTGGAGCAGCAGGGATATAAAGTGCAGAGCGTATGCCCCACAAAGGCAGGCTGTCAATGCCGCGGTATAGAAACGATATTCCACAGATTTCCCTGTCTGCATCGGTATCGCTTTTTGCGGATGTTTTTATACGCCCATCGCTCTAATTACGCGGCAGATCACATGGACCGGAATGCGGATCTGCTTTTGGGCGACCGGAGTTTGGTTACAAGTTATATCTGCAGATGGACCCGCTCTCCGCTGCGCAATCGTTTTGTGGTATTTTTGGTTGACCGATTAGAATACAAGATCCCGGCTCCTGATCACATCATCTATCTGGATGTCCCTCACCAGGTACTTTGTCAGAGGCTATCCGGACGGGGGATGCGGGATATTGATGAGACAGAAAAGCGTTCCAGGGAAATGAGACAAGCCTATGATATGCTTCGATCGCAGAAGGCAGTGGTCAGGCGTCTTCGGGGAGCGACATGGCACAGCATAAATGGAGATCAGCAGGAAGAAGCCGTGTGCCGCGACGCGCTGGGTATCATTATGCCGTTATTGAAAAAGACTGAATTAAGAAAGGAAGATACAAAATGCCTACCAAGATCACATTAGAAGGAAAACAGAAAATTGAAGAGAATATCCGGGAATTGATGGAGGAACTTAAGCAGCTGCGGAAAGAAAAAGTAGTGGCCTACAATCTTACAGGAGATACCTGGCATGACAACCCATATTTTAATAAATTGGAACAGGATGAGCGGGCTTTGAACACAAAGATCAACGAGGCCCAGGAGATTTTAAAAAACGCGGAGATCGTAGACAGCGCCAGCCGCAATATGGAAACGGTTGAGATCGGTTCTATTGTAGAATGTATCTGCAATTATCTTGACCTGGAAGAAACGGAAAATGAAATTTTCGAGATCGTGGGTCATGGGGAAGCTGATGTGAACAACGGAAAGATTCACTATGATTCATTAGTTGCCCAGAATATTATGGGACTTCATTTGAATGACACTGTTGTCTTCACTACTCCGGGCGGAAAAGTGGAGTATAAGATCGCGGCATTTTATGAAGACTGGGAAAGCGCTAAAAAGGAACGGGGAAATTAGATGAAGGAACCAAGGATCATTTTTTTCTGCGGACCACACTGCAGCGGAAAAAGCAGTATACTGACCCAATTATATGAAGAAGGGATTTTTTCTGCCTGGGGAAATGAGATTGGCAAAGAGCTGTTTTACCAACGGGGCTTTGATACGGCAAAACAGGATGAAGCGTTTGAACTGGAAGTCAGCCAAAGAGAATTGGAACGGGATGCCGCATATGCCCACAGGAGGGGAATGATCGGGATCGAATCTTGGCATCCGGGAAATCTGGCCTATGCCATGGTGCGAAATCCAAATTCTGTCCCCAAATTAGTTTCCGGCATGATGCGTTCTCCTTTGATTTCCAATGCGTATGGAATCCGGCTGTCCGTGTCCCGGGAGATCATTTTTAACCGCACAAAAACGTTTAAGGATGATCCCGGTTGGGCGGCTGATTTTTATACGAAAATTGACGGGTGTTTAGATGTCTGTTTGACTAAGCTTAATTTGTGGGAGAGAAGCGTATGTATTAATGCGGACGGAGATTTTGATACGGTGCTCAAAGAGGTTAAGGAGGTTGTAAGGAGGTTTTGCTAGGATAGAGGCCAAATTTACAAACTTATCCCCCCAGGCAATATAATAAGAAAGAGTGAAAACAAAAATATGCCTGAAAAAGGGGGAACTGTATGGAAAAGTATGTGCTGCTGTTCGCTGGAACCGGGATTGTCTATATGATAGCCGCAATCGGACGCAGAATCGCCAATATCATAGTGAAGGATGACCCGGATCCCGCTAAGATCAAACGGACCAAGATCATCGGATGGGTCCTGGAGAAACTGTCTATAGCGGCGCTGATCTTAGCGGCTGTCTATATATGCATGGATCACATGGCCACCCAAACCTACATAGACACTTTAAAAAGCTGCGTATTCACAGGGACCACGGATACGGTGGGCAATGTGTTCGGCGGCTTTTACGGAAAGATAGAGTGGGAGGTAAAGGACCCGGCCTCAAAGGAGAAGAATCACAAGTACATCATTATGACCGGCCAATGCTACCGGGAGGCGGCGATGGCAAGCGGAAAAGAGCTGGTGGATGTGGAGATCGTATTTGACGCCTGGAAGACCATGGAGGACTACTACCAGTTTAGCAGGCTTTACGGCCTGGTAAATGGAACCATGTTAAGTGACGAGGAATTTTCGGCGCTGATGGAAGATACTTATGGAGCCAGCCTGGACATAACCAATATGTTTGATGACGGATTAAGCGACGGGTTGTCTGCGTTTGCGGACTTTTACATATCGGATCTGAACAAAAGGCTGTACAGCGGAAAATATATCAGCTATTATGACGGCCAGGACCAGGGCGGTGGGGAAGCGGTGGCAGCGGAATCTACCGAAGGGTCAGGATCCGGATTTGGCGACCAGGCGGCCCAGGCGCAAAGGACAATGGAGACCCAGGAGGAAGAATTTTACTATGAGCCGGAGGATGTGTACGAGGAATCGGATCCGTCATGGGAAGAGTACGCTTACCAGGAAAATCCCACATCTTACGAGGATCCTGACAACAGCCAGGAATACCTGCTGCCGGACAGCGACACCCGCCTGCTTACGGACGCTGATGTAAGCGGATTATCCCCGGAGGAGCTTCGGATCGCCAAGAATGAGATCTACGCAAGACATGGACGTATGTTCACCTCGGAGGATCTGAAGGCATATTTTGGGTCAAAATCCTGGTATCAGGGCAGCGTGCCGGCGGAGGCGTTCAGTGAAAGCGTATTTAGCCAGACGGAGAAGGACAATATCACATTTATCCAGAAGTATATAGACGATCCCTCCCGTGTGGCGGCGGATACGGGTTACAGGCAGAGGGGACTGGCGATCAATGATCCTCAGGCGATACCGCAGATCCCGGGGACTTACTACTATTACTCCGACACGTCAGATAAAAACCGTATGAGTATGGAACTGCATGTGGAAGAGGGATGGGCCTATATGAGTTTTAATGAAGACGGCCACCAGTATATGAGGTCTATTGATCTTTATAATATCAATGACCAGGAGTATGCAGATGAGTCGGGGGATGTGGGGATCTATTTTGACGACTATGGAAGGATCGCCACGTATCATGACAGCGTGGACGGAGGATATAATGGGGCTTATACGTTTCTTCCTTAAAGAAATGTGATCGTTGCGAAGGGCATCTGCTCCGGGGGAGGGAGCAGATGCTTTTTAAGTGGGAGCAGATAAGATCAATAAGACTTTTAATACATCTGCGATTGATGAACTGACGTTTTCTAAGATTAGGCATGATTTGTTTTCGGTGCTTCGGAAAAAAGATAATTTTAATTTGGATGAACGTAAGGAAGAAGCAAAAAGATTTATCAAAGAACTTATGGTTTTGACACCAAAGGAAACTTGGGGATGTTTATGAAAAGATTTTAGGTGAAATGTGGTGAGGATATGGTATAATGGAACATATGCGCCGATACATGGGCAGGTTCGCAACGTAACATTCGGGGAAATATAATGGGAAATGAGAAAGATAAGGAGATGAGGCTGTGGGAGAGAACGTGGATCAAAATGTGTTACGTTTTCTTAGGGAACGGTTTAAGATAGAAAGAAATCGGTTTGACCGCTCCGGCATATACGCTTATACCCAGCGTCTGCTGGCATATAATTCCAATAAGATTGAGGGCAGCACCCTTACAGAGGAGCAGACCGCGAGTTTGTTTGACAATGGAACATTGCCGGGAACCGTTGATTTTTACAGGGCAAAAGATGTTGAGGAGATGAACGGTCATTTTCTCATGTTTAACAAAATGCTTGACACGCTGGAGGAACCTTTGGATCAGAAGTTGATCAAGGAGTTTCATTATGAACTGAAATCAGGCGTGTTTGAGGACCGGGCAAATGGGTACGCGATCGGTGATTATAAGAAGCGTCCCAATATGATCGGTATGTATCAGACGGTTCGACCGGATTGTGTGGAGCGGGAGATGGATCTGCTTTTGCAGTGGTATTTTGGACGGAATGTGGATCTTTCTGTCCTTGCGGAATTTCACGGGCGGTATGAGAGTATCCATCCTTTTCAAGATGGAAACGGCAGAACAGGAAGGCTCATCCTTTTTCGGGAATGTCTGAAAAACGGGCTCATTCCGGTGGTGATCCAGGACATCAACCGTAACAAATACCTGGATGCCTTAAAACAGTACAGGGATGAAAGAGGGCTGGAAAAACTGGTTGAGCTTTTCCGGGAAGAACAGAACTTCTACTTGACAAAATGTAAGTATTTTATGTGACGGAGGACCTCTCATGAAAAGAGAATTACTGGAATCCATAGTCAGAGACCTAAAGGAGCTAGACGCCGTAAAGCAGGACTCCTTCTTTTCTGACACCCTGAACAATATTGAGCTTACCACAGCCAAAAAAGCGTTTAAGATCGCGGTGGTGGGAGAGTTCAGCACCGGAAAGTCCACGTTCATCAATGCCATGATCGGACGGGACCTGTTATCCCACGCCACCCAGGAGGTGACGGCAACGATCACCAACATCCACAACGCATCCCGGTCAGATAAGCGGTATGGGACCTGCGACGTCACCTGCTATGACGGGTCGGTGATCCATCTGAAGGATGACAGAAAACTGGTGGAGTACACCACCACCCAGTCCCGGGAGCGGGACGTGGTCCAGGACATCCGGTATGTGGATTACTACACGGATTTTATGGAGGAAGGCGCGGATGTGGTCATTGTGGACACGCCCGGGCTAAACGGCATGGCCGACGGCCATCGGGAGCTTACGCTGGAGGAGGTAAAGCAGGCTAATTACTGCATCTACCTGTTTGGGATCCGGGGCATGGCGGATACGGACAAGGCGGTGATCCATCAGCTGTCCCATTACCAGAATAGATTTATCTTTGTCCTGAATTTTATTGACCAGATCAAAACCTCCGAGGGGGAAGACGTCCGGGAGATCTTAGAGGACATCCGGTGTTTTCTGGAAGAGGATGTATTTTTGGGGCAGAAGGACAAGGAGTATCAGCTGTTCGGCGTCTCCTCCTTAAAGGCGCTGGCGTCCAAGGATCAGAACATCAAGAGGCTGTATCAGAATGACACCAGGGACATCGGCCAGGGGGAGAGGGAGACTCTCTATGCGGAATCGGATTTTAGGGGCTTTGAGGAGTATCTGGCAGGGGCCATCAACAACACTACCATAGAAACCCTGCGGCTGGAGCAGATGCAGTACCTTCTGGAGCATTTTCTGGAGGAGGTGGAGGAGCAGCTGGCCCAGTCCCAGGAGCAGATCGAGTTTCTTAGGACCGAGGCGGGGAAGGCAGAGGGCGTGGAGCGGCTGAAGAGGACGCTGGCAGATTTTGAGGAAATGGCGGGAAAGAACAAGGAGAAGGTGGTCAACTACGCGGTCAGCGAGTGTGCCAACATCCGAAGGGAATTCTCCGACTATGTGCGGGAGCGGCTGGAGGCTATGAAGCGGCAGAATATGGACAGCCTGCAGCAGTTTCGAAGCTATGAGGATCTGGAAGATTACATAAACTCCGGGGAACTAAACGGAAGGGTCAAGGTCCAGGCAGATGAGATCTACGACTATGTGGAGAAAAATATGGTGGTCTGTCTGGGAGGCGTTCTGAACAACATCCTTATGAGGATCCAGGAATACATGAAAGACTCCCACATGAAGAAAGACGGGGAGCAGATCCGGTTTCAGATCGGGAAGATCCAGTCAAGGCAGGAGGCGGGCATCCGCTCTATGGAGCGGGGGCTTTCAGAGATGGAGGCGAAAAAGAAGGAGGTAGAGAGAACCATCTCCTCCATGGGCCAGAATATCAGAGACGGGGAGCGGGAGCTGACCAACGCGTCCGGCGCCTATTCCAGAGAGAATCAGATGTTAAACGAGGCGGAGAGGAGGAAACAAAACCGGTTAAACAGCCTGGGGGCTCAGCCGGATGTGAAGAGGGATTATTATTATACGACGGAATACTATACAACTTATGAAAAGCGTACAGGTCTTATTGGCTTTGTTGCAAGTATTTTTGGTGGCGGTGTAAAAGAGGTCAGAAGATCCAGACAGATCCGACACGAAACCATCGACGATTCCCAGCGGAAAGCCTGGCAGAAGCAGCGCAGTCAGATCATAGAGAGCGCCAACGTGGAGATCAACCGGTACAAAAGCCAGGTGGACGCGGCCCAGAACAGGGTCAGGTCCCTGAAAGCGCAGCTGGACCGGCAGAAGGAGAATCAGGACCGGGCGCAGAAGGATTACCAGTATTACAAGAACAAGCTGGACGCGGACAAAAAGATTTTGGAGGATCTGAGGAAGAAGGCCAACCAGGAGCTTTTGGAGGCCCTGAAAAAGAATGTCCGCCAGCAGCTGGAGCGTTATCTGGATGAAAAGGACGGGGCTATCGCGACAGTAGTGCGGGAGTACATTGACCAGGTGATCAGGACCAACAAAAAGATCATCATAGAAAAGACGGAACATTTTTACGATCAGCGGTTTGATGAGACGCGCCGCATGTATCTGGATCAGATCGAAGGGCGCAGGCAGCAGGCGGCGGCCAGGTACGGGGACTATTCGGAGCAGTTATCAAGGATCAGACAAATGAGGGGGAGATTGGCACATGGCGGCAGATAAATTTGCGGAACACAACAGGATGAAAGAGGAACTTTTGGAGCTTTTGGGGGAGTCGGAGGCGTACTTTCGCCAGACCGGGGAGGAGAAGCAGGCCCAGGCTGTCATGGACAATGCCCAGGCCATCCGGTCCGGGGAGTTTGAGGTTGTGGTGGTGGGAGAGTTCAGCGCGGGGAAAAGCACGTTTCTCAACGCCATGATGGGGGAGAAATACCTGCCCTCCTACACAAAGGAGACCACGGCAACTATCAACTATCTGCGCCACTGCTCGGAATCGGAAAAACCGGGGATCGTGTACTATGCAGACGGCCGGGTGGAGCAGCTGGACTCTATTGACGGCGGCGTCATCGAGCAGTATGTCAGCACAAAGAACCGGGAGATGGATGTGTCCAAGACCATCCGCCATCTGGATTTGTTTTTAGACTCGCCTTTTTTGGAAAATAAAGTGACTCTCATCGACAGTCCCGGGCTGAACGGGATGAAGCAGGGGTTAAGCGATATTACGGAGGCCCAGATCAGGCGGTCCCACGCGGTATTGTTCCTTTTTTCGGCGGAACAGCCGGGCAAGCGGTCGGATTTTGAGTTTTTAAAGAAGCTGAAAGATGAGGTGAAGACCGTCTTTCTGGTGTTAAATAAGATCGACTGCATCAAACAGAGCGAGAACCAGACCGTGGAGGACACGGTGCAGAGTCTGATCGACAACTATAAAGCCGTGTTTCCACAGGATGAGACTCTGCCAGAGGTGATGCCGGTGGCTGCCTATCCGGCCCTTGTGGCCAGGTCAAAGCTGAACCTGGACTATCCGGCCAACCAGTTTAACCTGTCCAAGGAGCGGAAGGCGGAGCTGGAACAGCTTTCCAGGATGGGAGCCTTTGAGGAGAAGCTGCTGGGGTTTCTCACAAACGGGGAGAAGACCATCCGGCAGATCCGGGAGCCTCTTGAGCGGGTGAACGCCTACCTGGAGCGGTCCCTAAAGGGGCTGGAAGGTCAGATGGAGGCCCTTATGGGGCAGCAGAGCGGGGCGGATGTGGAAGCGCGCCTTAAGGAAGTAAAGAATACCATCGAAAATCTGGAGCAGGAGGTTAAGAATAAAAGAAGCGACATCCGGGGAGCCGTGAGGACGGCGGAGCGAAATTTGCTTGAATACATGGACAGGGAGACGGAGCGGATCCGGACCAGCGCGGATTCCAGGCTTGAGAACTTAGACGGGGCGGACAGCCAGGAGCTTTTGGCGGATGAAGTGAAATTTATGAACCGGTTTTTGGGGAAAGAGGTCCAAAAATTGGTGGAACGTGTGGAAGAGCGGTTCCGGGAAGAGTTTTTTGACCAGCTGCAGGGACAGTACAGCCTTATGGTGGATGATCTGGAGAGCGCTTCGGAGACGGACGGAGGTTGTGGCTTCTCCTTTGAGCGAAAACTGGATGTGTCCGTCAGAAGCATCCAGACAGGGTTTGAGGGATTTGAGGAGACGAAGAAGCGTCTGGAAAAACAGATCTCGGACCTGGAGACAAGGATAAAGAGCGCGGACGTCAAAAAAGACGAGCTGTTGGCCCTGTCGGATCAGGCGGAGAGCCTTAAGGCCAAGGCAAGGCGGATCCAGGAGAGCCAGGAGGAGTTAAAGAACATGTACAGCACCCCGCCGGAGGTCAGGGTGGAGGTGGAGACAAAGCAGAGGGAGATCTCGCGGAGTGGGTTATTTGGTAAGTTTTTGGATCTTTTTGGGAAACAGACTCAGGAATATCAGGTGGAGAAAACCGACGATTCGGAGCGGAAGGCTTTTTTCCAGGAGCGCAATGAGAAGCAGCAGGAGCTGGCCAGACAGAGGCAGCAGGTGGAGGACAGGCTGGAAGGGATGTACGGTGTGGAGCGGAGGCTGGAACAGGCGGACCAGGAGAGCGCGCGGCTTTTGAGGGAGCTGCAGGCGCTGCGGGAAAGGGAGGATACGCTTTCCAGGGAATTCCAAAACAGCATAGACCAGAAGTACGAGAAGGAGATTCAGCGGATCAAGCGGAAAATGAAGAATGAGATCGGGCAGTATCTTGATGAGGCCGGTCCGGCCATGAAAAAGGTTTTAAGGGAAAAAAGAGACAGCTATACCGCCCTTTTCCAGGACCTTCTGGCCCAGAGCGTCAATGCCCAGCTGGATGAGAAGAAAAAAGAGTACGAAGAATATGAAGCCTTAAGAAGCAAGGCCAACTATGAGAAGGAGGAGCTGCTGGCTCAGAAAAAGCAGTTTCAGGAGAAAGCCAGGGACCTTTTAGACCGGGGCCAGGCATTGCTGGGAAAAGTTCATGAGATCAAGGTTCAGGAGATTACATACCAGAAGATATAAAAAAGGGGATATACATTTATGGAAAAGCAGCGGGAAGATGAGATCTGGTGTCTCATAGCCGGTATGGTCTCCTCGGGAAAATCAAGGTTTTTAAACGCCCTGTTTCCCGGTCTGAGTCTGCCGGTGGGGACCCTTCCCATGACAGCGGCCCCCACCTTTCTCCGCTTTGGCAGGGAGGCGGTGGAGGTGACCACGGATCAGGGGAGGACTATCCGGGAGAGGGTGGAGACTCTGGAAAAATACAGCCGAAAGTGGAATACTCCCGGGGAGAAGCTTCGGGGGCTGGAAGTGTATCTGGAGAATTCCATTCTGGAGTCTGGCCTGGTGTTTGTGGACACGCCGGGGCTGGGGATGGCGGGGGAAACGGACGATGCGTTTTTGCGCCTTCTTCCAAAGGCGGACGCGGTATTTTATTTTCTGGAGAAAGGTATGACCCAGGAGGATCAGGCGTATCTGGAGACGATCGCGGGGCAGAAGACAAAGCTGGTTGTGATCCGCGCGAAGATAGACCGGATCCATTGGTCCGAGGAGAGGGTGGAGGATGTTCTGAGGGAAGAAGAAAGGGCGATCCTGGACCTGTACCCTCACTGCAGGGTCTATTTTGTGTCCCTGGATCAGGAGATGGAGGAAGATCAGCTGGAAAGGGTCAGGGCTTATATCGCCGGCTCTCTGCAAAAGGAGATCAAGGAGGCCAGAAGGATGGGCCTTAAAGAGGCTTTTGAGGAGGAGCTTGCCGCGCGCCGGAGGGAGATCATGGACAGGCTGAACCAGGAAGAGGAAGGAGGCGGCAATGCCCTAAGAAGGAGCAGAAGGCGCCGTCTGGAAGATGTGGAGGAGAAACTGGACTGGGCTAAGGCACAGATCGCAAAGGCTGTGGATGAGGCCAAAGGCAGGTGCCGGAAGGAGGGGCTGGATGCTCTGGCCTCGGCGTATCCGGGCGGCGGGTGGCCCAGGGAGGAGGAGATGAAACTCATAGCAAGGGAGGTGTCCGCGCTGTGTCAGTGGTATCGGGAGTATGTGGAAAGGGTGACAGGCAGGAACCTTCTTAAGGAGTCCTTTGATGAGATCTTAAAGCTGCCGGATGGGGCCGGGACGCCTTCTGTGGAGCAGCGTTCTGGCATCTGGGAGAGCAGACAGCAGTATAAACGGCTGGTGACAGAGTGCTTTGCGTGCGTGAAGGACTGCATAACAGAGGATTTTCAGACGGAGAGCAGGAGAGCCCGTCGGGACGCGGACAGGGAAGTGCTGCTGATGGAGGAGATTCTGGATAAGGACAGGCAGATCACAAGGGCGAATCTCAGGCGGGAATTGGCGGCCGTAGAGGAAGAACTGGAGATCTTGGCCCATGGGGAAGGAGACGAAAGATGAACCATATGGAGGAGCGGCTGTACCGTCTGTTTCGCGCAATGCCTGTGAAAGGTGTTTTCGGAAACTACGGGGAGGCTTCCAGATACCGGCTTTTGGAACGGCTTGGAGGACAGTCCCTGAAAGAGAGCGGGTTTTCGGTAAAAGCTTTTCGGGACAAACGGACCGTGATCCTGTATCCCGGTATTTACGGGGACAGGGTCTATCTGCCAAAGAACGGGCGGGTCTGGGAAGTGGAAGATATCAGGGATCTGGAAAAAGAGGAGGAGTCTTTGGGGGTTCTGATCCCGGCAAAGGGCATAAAGGGAAATTATCTGGTGGAGTTTCCCGCCCGGTGCCAGGATGTCTATGGCTCTGTTCTGGACAAAGAGTTTATGCAGGGCGTATTTTTTGAGGCGTTTCCTTATGATAAGAAGAGCTTTGAGGAGATGACGGCTCATGTGATCAGTCAGTCCCCCAGCCGGATGCCGGTGCGGATCGTGCTGGTGAAAAATGAGGTTCAATACGGAGCCACAGATGTGACGGGACAGGAGACAGCTATCACCCAGGCCGTGGAACGGATGAAGGCGTATACCCCACAGACGGCGTGGGTCTGCCTGGACCAGGACATAGACGGCTCTGTTCTGGATTTTCACATTGACATGAAAGGGCAGCACATTTTAAAGAAGAGGAGGGCAGTGGGGAGGGCCAGAGAGGAGTTTCAGCTGTATTTTGACATGGAATTCAAGGAGGCCAGGGAACGGTTTTTCATGGGGGAGACAGACCCGGTTCCGGGGATCTTGTCGTCCATGAGTTTTGTGAAGGCGGCAGAGTACCAGAAGGTCAGGAGAACCGGGAGAAACATGGAGACAGCGGTTTTCCAGAATTACATGGAGCAGGCAGATCTTGCCAGGGAAGATCTGAATGGGTTTTTTGCGTGTTTGTGGGACCGCTTTCTGTATGAGATCGCTCTGCTGCCCGGAGATGAGGCAGAACGATGGACCGGGCAGTGGATGGACGAGCTGCGAAGGGGATTCCGGCCAAAAACCAGTACGGCCTGCCCTGACAGTCCCATCGAATACCGGAGGCTGGCCGCGGAAAAGGGGATCGTTATCGGGCTTGAGAAGTATGTCAATGATTTTGTAGACCACTGGCTGAAACGGAAGGTCTGTGAACGGATAGAAAATGAGATCAGAATGTGTGAGGAGCGATACAGATGAAGAAGATCAGTGTAAACGGCGCTTTGATGGTGATCTCCATGCTGGCGGTGTTCAGCGTGGAGGCTGTATGGACCAGGCTTGGATTGACGGCGGCTGCGGGCCTGTTCTGCTATCTGCTTGGGGAACAGATCGTGAGGAATCAGGAGGAGAGAAAAGACCAGGTTCTTCTGCGGCTGCAGGAGATGCATGGGGAACAGCAGGAACGGTTGGAGGACGCTCTGTGTGATATGACCGAGATATTAAAGGGGATGACAGAGCAGGCCGCGGCCGGGGAGGAAAAGCTGGAGGAGAGCCTGGGAGCCTTGGCCAGGGAGAGCCGGGAGGAGACAGGGCGGCTGACAGAGCAGATCCTTCAGTCCCTGGAGCAGCAGACCAAGGAACGGTCGGCTATGACGGACCAGGTGGTTCAGGCTGTGGAGCGGCTGGCTGGCAGCGGGGCGGAGACCGGGGACCGGGTGATCCGGGCCGTGGAAGGACTGGAAGAGAAGGCAGGCGGCATGACAGACCGCGCGGTGCAGGCCATGGAGCAGCTGGGAGAAAAGGCGGAAGGTATGACAGATCGCGCGGTGCGGTCTGTGGAGCAGCTGGGAGAAAAGGCGGAAGGTATGACAGACCGTGCGGTGCAGGCAGTGGAGCAGCTGGGAGAAAAGGCGGGCGGCATGACGGACCGTGCGGTGCAGTCTGTGGAGCAGCTGACCGAAAAGGCGGGCGGTATGACGGACCGTATGGTGCAGTCTGTAGAGCAGCTGGCCGAAAAAGGGGCAGGTATGACGGACCAGGTGATCCGGGCCGTGGAGCGTCAGGGAGAGAAAGAGGCGGCTATGACGGACCAGGTGGTCCAGGCAATGGAGCAGCAAGCTCAAAAAGGTATGGCTGCGGCGGATCAGGTGATCCGGGCCGTGGAACGGCAGACCCAGGAGGGGGCCGCTGCGGCACAGCAGGTGATCCAGGCCATGGAACGGCAGACCCAGGAAGGTTTTGCTGCGGCGGATCAGATGATCAAGGCCATGGAGCAGCAGACGGCAAAAGAGTCCGACATGGCAGAGCGCGTTTCCCAGGCCCTTACACAGCTTGCCCAAAAGGGGGAGGAGATCAGCTCCCTTCTGGAGCGGGAAGAGCGGTGCTGCGTCAGCGTATCGGAGCAGGTGCAGGCCATGGAGGCCCTTGCGGAGAGAACCTCCAAGAAGATGCAGGCCCTGGCGGAAGACCACTACAACAAGATGAGCGATCTCTTTGGCGACCAGAGCGATGATCTGAGCGATTCCCTGGAAACGATGAAAAAGGAACAGCTTAAATTCCTGCGGGAGTACGGGGACAGGATGAATGAGAGGGTGAAAGAACTGAATCAGGCGGTGACGTCAGGAATCACCCCGGTCCTTGGTCAGAACCAGGAGCTTCTCAAATATGTGCAGGAGGTTCAGAAGGAGTGGACCAGCCTTGACAGGAAAGAGCTTGACTTTTTAAGCAGCGTGTGGGAGGGACGATGAAGAAGCAGGATGACCGGGAGCTGGCAAGCCAGTATGTGATAAACGCCCTTATGGATGATAATGACCGTCTGCTGAAAACCCTGGAAGATCTGGAACATGAGGACCTGATGATGGATGGGAGCAATGAGGGATGGTTAAAAAGGATCGAGTACCTTTTAACCCAGATCGACCAGGACAACAGCAGAGGAAATAAAAGAAGCGTGCTGCGGAAAACCCTTCTGTTAAGAGGACTGTTAAAGATGAAGCTTAGATAGCAAAGGCTGGGTATAAGAATGGGTATGAGAAGAAAAGACGATTATGGTCTGGTGTTGGCAGGCGGTGGAGGAAAGGGAGCCTATGAGATCGGAGTCTGGAAAGCCATCCGGGAATGTAAGGAGATTTCTGTGGGCGCGGTTTCCGGCACCTCTGTGGGAGCTTTAAACGCAGCCTTATTTGCCTGTCAGGAGTTTGAGATGGCAGAGGCGATCTGGGCGAATATCAGAGAGGATAAGATCCTGACGCCAAAGACATGGAACGCGTTGGATTATCTGGCGGCCATTGATATGCTGCAGCCGGCGTTGACGCCTGCCAAGATGGCTTGCGCCGGGGGCAGATGGGTGACGCAGAAGATTGTCTATGCCGGCTTGATGAGAAGGTATTTTAAAGAACAGCAGGGGATGTTTTCAAGAAGCGGGTTACAGGAGATCATCCGCAAGTCTAAAGCGCCGCAAAAGATCCAAAGCGGAAAGATTCCCTGCTATGCCACCTGCTACAATCTTAAGGAGTTTCGCACCCAGTATTTTCAGCTGAATCACATGGAGCCTGGCGAGGTGGAGACGGTCCTTCTGGCATCCTCCGCCATCCCGTTTATCTTTCCTGCGGAAGAGCTGAAGGGCGTCAGCTACTGGGACGGCGGCCTGCCTGTGGTGGGGGACAATGTTCCCGTAAAGCCGCTCTATGACGGAGGATGGCGGAAGTTTATCGTGGTGCATTTAAGCCGGGATGTGGAGGAGAGGACAAAGAAGTATGAGGACTGCCAATATATCCACATCTTTCCAAGCAATCATCAGGGGGATCTTTTTACCGGCACACTGGACTTTTCGCCGGAAAGCGCCAAAAAACGTATGAGGCAGGGGTATGAGGATGCCGTCAGGCAGCTTCGGGTCATGGAAAAGATCAGCCGCAGCTTTGACCAGATCGACCATGTTACAGGCCGCGCGGCGTCGGATTCCAGGGCGTTTTACGATGTGATGAAGCAACAGCTGCCTTCTCTGGACCAAAAGGAGGATGACGGCGAATGCTCCCTTGAGGACGCGCAGGCTCAAATGGAGCGTGTTCAGAAAGACTTCCGGAATGTGAAGTCCTCCATGAGCAAGAAGATCCTTGATGTTACCTCCGGCCTGGCCGCGTCAAGGGCTTTTGCCGATGAACTGGAGAGCAGGGGATTTTTGGCAAAGTTAGGGAATCTCTTTGCCGGGAATCAAAAGAGGCTGGAAATTGACAAGTACCAGAATCATTCCATCGAAGTGCTGACAAAGAATGTATACGATCTGGTGAACAATGACAGGCTGACTCTTGACCTGATGGCTGCTTTTCGGAATGAGTGCAAAGTCTATCTTTACCAGATGGCCAAAGCCATGAAGGCTCAGGGCGAAGAGATCCGTAAGCTTGAAGGGCAGGCCGGAAGGTTTGACGGGAAACTGGCGGCCATGGAACAGAGATACAGGGACATGGGGGAGGAGATCCGGCGGTTTTCTCTGGCCTTGGACAGCCATGGGGACCATATGGCGCGGATGGAGCAAAGTTTGGGACAGCGGCTGGAACAGGCGGAGAATCGTCTGGAGCTGCTTTCGTGGGCCGAGACCGCGCGGGTTCGGGAATTTGACGGGCAGGAGTACAGAAGGCTGGACGTGTGCCAGAAGATCGTGTGCGTCACGTCGGATTTTTTCCGGATCACCGGGGGAACATGGGACGATGGGGCCCTGCTCTGTCTGAAATCGGTTCTGGAAAAGCTGGAGATCGACCCCGGGGAGCTGATCCTGGCAGGGGACATGATGAGTCTGCTGGCAGGCAGCCGGGAATACAGGGAGTACCTGTTTGAGAGGAACGGGACCCGCTGCTGTATGCTTCAGGAGGACCATGGGCAGATGACCCTTGACGAGATCTTTATGGAGGGGATCTATATGGGCGGGAGGATGATCGAGGACGGCCTGGGGACAGAGAACGGTCCACAGGCGTATCTGATGCTTAGAGGGCTGGATGGAGAGTTTCGGATGACGGCCTTTGAGACGGCGTGCGAGCTGTTGGTGGGGATGAGACGAGGGATGGATTATTCTGAAATAAAGGTAAAAACCGGTTGAGTATAAAAAAATGAATGGCTATTTATGTTTAAATTGCGTATAATAACAACAGGAGGGCAGGCGGCATCCTGCCGGTGAGGCTGACACCTAAATTCGAAATAAAAGCAGGACGTATGGGCCTGAGGTTGGCGGACAACGATAAAATCAGTCACAAAAGGAGGTGCGTGGCACTGTGGTGTCACAGCCTCCCTTTAAATTTTGGGGATGGATTTCGAAAGGAATGTATGCTGTGACAAAAAAGAGGCCCTGGCTATTATCTTGAAATGCGCACAGATGACACCGATATCAAGCAATTTATTCACCGTAATTTAAGCAATGCTGTACTAGGAATATTGTGTGGTCCCAATTAAAATACCCTGTTGACTGGGCAGATCGTCCCAGACCGGACATGTGATTCGGTTTGGGGAAGAACAGCCTGCATAGAAACTCCCCGCTCTGGAAATAGTAACCCTAAAACGAAACAAAATTAATTCGGAAAGGGAGTTGACCATATGCAGAGAGGAAGATCCAGCATAGAGTTTGAGCAGCCGCCTATTGTGGCCAGCAGCGCGTCTATTGCCGGGAAGAAGGAGGGCCAGGGGCCGTTGGGATCCCTGATCGACGTGGTGGAGCAGGATGAGATGTTCGGGACGGAGAACTGGGAGCAGGCAGAGTCGGCCATGCAGAAGCAGGCGGCGGACCTGGCTCTGGAGAAGGGCGGGATCCGCAGGCAGGAGATCCGGTATCTGTTTGCCGGGGATCTTCTGGGCCAGCTGATCGCCACGTCCTTTGGCACGGTGGATATGGACGTGCCGCTGTTTGGGCTGTACGGGGCCTGCTCCACCATGGGGGAGGCTCTCTGCCTTGGGGCCATGACGGTCCACGGCGGATATGGGGACAAGGTACTGTGCGTCTCATCCAGCCATTTTGCCACGGCGGAAAAACAGTTTCGGTTTCCCCTGGCCTACGGCAACCAGCGGCCTTTTTCTTCCACCTGGACCGTCACCGGGGCGGGGGCCGTGGTGGTTGCAAAGGGCGGCCATGAGCCTGCGGGGACCCTGGCCAGGATCCGGGGAGTGACGCCGGGGCGCATCGTGGATTTCGGTTCCAGGGATTCCATGAATATGGGGGCAGCCATGGCCCCCGCCGCGTTTCAGACCATAAAGCAGAATCTGGAGGACTTTGGCGTGGACGTGACCCACTATGACCGGATCATCACCGGAGATCTGGGGGAAGTGGGCAGCAGGATCCTTATGGATATGATGAAACAGTCAGGGATCGAGATAAAGGACAGGCATATGGACTGCGGCATGGAGATCTTTGAGAAAGAGTCCCAGGACACCCACGCGGGAGGGAGCGGCTGCGGCTGCGCGGCTGTGACCCTCTGCTCCCTGATCCTTCCAAGGCTTCGGTCCGGGGAGTGGAAGCGGGTGCTGTTTCTCCCGACGGGAGCTCTCTTGTCCACCGTAAGCTTTAACGAGGGGCAGACCATCCCTGGAATCTGCCATGGAGTGGTGCTGGAGACCTGCCAGTAGAGGCAGGGGATCGTACATCGCTGCATTCATTTACGAGTAAATTAGCGCAGCGATGTACTAGATAGAAAGCCGAGAGCCGATCAGCAGGCCGGGTAAAGACAGGTCAATAGAGCACTTCCGGAAAAGCAGCCAGAAAGATGGGGGCAAGTAACAGTTCAAGGGTCATCTGAACTGTTACGGGTGCAAGGGAGTTTCCGAGGGTGCTCGAACAGAATATGGAGGTATGGAAATGGATTATTTGCGTGCGTTTTTAGTTGGAGGGATCATCTGCGGACTGGCGCAGATCCTTTTAGATAAGACAAAGATGATGCCGGGGCGGGTCATGGTGACCCTGGTGGTTCTGGGGAGTATCCTGGGATTTGCGGGGATCTATGAGCCTTTTTCCAAATGGGCAGGCGCCGGAGCCACGGTTCCTCTTCTGGGGTTTGGCAATACCCTGTGGAAAGGGGTGAAGGAGGGGATAGAAAGCGACGGGTTTTTGGGGGTGTTCAAAGGCGGATTCACAGCCAGCGCGGCCGGGATCTGCGGGGCGCTGGTGTTTGGGTACCTGGGGGCGCAGATCTTTAAGCCGAAGATGAAAGGGTAACTAATAAAAACGTAAAACTTGTTGATATTTTTAAAGATGTGGCGTATAATAAGATAAACAGAATAATAAAAACGGATAAACCGTTTTTATGTGGAGGATACTATGAAAATATTAAGAATAACGGCTCAAGGTTTACCGTTGTTCAAACAGGATCTGGACATCTTATTTTATGCGCAGCAGCGAGTCAACGAGGACGATAAGGAGAAGCTTTTTAAACTGCTCCCTAATATTTTTCTTCATGGGGCTAATGCGTTTATTGGGGTTAACGCATCGGGAAAGACATCTGTTTTAAAGGCGATCCAGCTTGCGTTAAGTATTGTAAAGAACGAAGCGATCAATCATGTAGACGCCAAAACGATTCTTGGAGGAACAAAGAAGGCTGTTTTTCGGATCTGTTTTTATAGCGTTAATGGGAAAGTTTATTGTCTGGAAACAGAGATAACATCTCAGAAGAAAAAGCCGGACGGATTCGTCTACTCGATCATAAAAGAACATTTATGGGAAAAGCCAGTTACGGATATAAAGTCCAAAAAATATCTCACAGATTTTTCCGGATTGACGCCCGTATACACTCGGAACGAAGAGGAGATTTTTCTCTCGGATGATGTGAGTTTCATTATTGCCCATAATCGGAGAAATAGAGAGCGGCTGGAGATCTTTAGCCTGCTGTCATACACCAATATAAATGTGCTTCCGTTTACGGAAGGGATTGCGCCGGAGATTATAACTTTTCTTGATCCAACCATTGAAAAGCTATATTTTGAGCAGTCAGATAACAAGACTTTTATTCATCTGAAATTTGCGGAAGAAGAAGAGATCATCCTTAATAACGCAGTTGACTTGGAGCAGTATTTATCTTCTGGTACGATCAAAGGTATTGTTACGTTTTCTATGGTGAAGGATGTATTGCAGACTGGCGGATATTTTTTAGTAGATGAGATTGAGAATCATTTTAATAAAGAAATTGTTACAACGCTGATCCGGTTCTTCATGGACAGCAGGCTGAACCGGAACGGCGGCACTCTGATTTTTACAACCCATTATCCGGAATTATTGGATGAGTATGACCGGAATGATGGAATCCATATAATCCGTAATCGAAATGGAATCACAGTGGAGAATTTAAGTGGTATCCTTAAGCGCAATGACATTAAAAAGAGCGATGCTTATCAAAGCGGGTTTCTTGAGGGGACCACCCCGGCTTATGAAGCTTATATACGGCTGAAAAAGAGCATTGAAGCCTCTATTGGGTAAGGGAGGCTGAAGGTTGAAATTATCTAAATACAAGGCCTGTATTTGCGAAGGCGCTGCTGAAGCCGCTGTTATTGATATTCTGGTTGACCATGAATTGCTGATATTTAGCCGGAGTGAGATGCTGGAAGAAAAGGTAATTCGGTGCAGAAATGCCAAAACATTTGAATCCCGATATCTGAGAAAAGGATTTGATCAACAGATATCGATTATCCGTATCTTGGATTCCCGAAGAGAAAATTTTTGCTTAAGCAAAGCCTATGAGCATAAAGTCTCCGTTATCAATGTCATTACAGCGCCGGAGATTGAGATGCTTATCATCCATAATGAAGGAATGTATGAGAAATTTAAAGGTTCAAAGAAAAAGCCAAGTGAATTTTGTAAGTCAGAGCTGAAAATGCATGAAGTTAAATCCTATGATTTTGTGAAGGATTACTTTTCAGATCCTGAAAAATTAGTGGAGGCGATAAAGACATACAGACGAATAGCGAAGATACCACAAGGAGAGTATACACTTTCAGATTTATTAAAATAAAAACGGATCCATGCAGTCAAATCTGCGGATCCGTTTCTTTTTATGCTATGCCGGTCACATGGTTGATCAGGGCGCCATATACTGCACATTCCCCGACGGCCCCGGGGCGGCGCTGGGACCTGGGCTGCTGCCGGAAGGGCTCACGTAGCCCGGGCCATAGCCCGGCCCTCTGGGGGCAGTGGTCTCCTCCTGGGATTCCTCCGGAGGGATGATGGTGGAAGCCGCTGTGTGGATGGTGCAGGTCCCGGGAAGGGAGAACACCGAGTCGTCTGTCTCCCCTGTCTCCCCGGCGGGGATGGAGATGAAGACTCTGGTGGTTCTGGCTGGGCAGAACTCCGTGGGAAGCCTGCCCGACTCCGCGCAGACCGTTGCCGCCACGTGATTGTTGCAGACTTCCGTGGGTACGGTTCCCTTGGCGAAATACTCGGTGTACACGGCGTTGCCTCTGGGGTCGCCGCTGCAGACGCCGGCCACGGCCAGCTTGCCGGATTTGCGGCAGATCTGGGCGGTCTCGACGCTGTCAGGAGGCGTAAATCCCGTGTCCGCCAGCCCTTCATGAACCCGGGTCATGATCTTTCGCCAGATGTCCTTGTGGAAGGAGGTGCCGCCGTTCTGGGAACTTAAGTTCTGATTCATGTCGCATCCTCCCCATACGCCTGCGGTGTAGTAGGGGGTAAATCCCACGAACCAGATGTCATTGTTGCTGGTGGTGGTACCGCTCTTTCCGGCGCAGGACATGTTGGGAAGCTTGGCCCTGGTGCTGGTGGAGGAGGGGCCGGAGCCGGACCTGGAAAACTTGCGGTTGCTGATCATGGATTCCGCCATGGCGTCTGTCAGAAGGAACGCCGTGGAGTCCTTTAAAACCCGGTGGGTCTCCGGCTCCATGGAGATCAGCTCCTTGCCGTTGCGGTCCAGGATCTTGGTAAAGAATACAGGTTTGGTGTAAACGCCGCCGTTGGCAATGGAGGCGTAGGCGGCTGTCAGCTCTAAGTTGGTGACACCCTTTGTCAGGCCGCCAAGGGCCGTGGCCGGGTTGTAGTCCGTGTCCGTCAGGGTGGTGATGCCGAAGTTCTGGGCATACTCCACGCCCAGCTGAGGGGTTACGGTCTCCATCAGGCAGCGGACCGCCACAATGTTCATGGAGTAGATGATTCCCTCCCGAATGCTGGAGTAGCCCTGGAATCCGCTGGAATACCAGTTGCGGAAGGTTTTGGAGCCTACGGTGTAGGGGGTGTCATAGTACACGGTTCCAAGGGTGGCTCCCCTGGTGTCCAGGGCCGGCGCGAAGGCAGTGATAACCTTAAAGGTGGAGCCGGGCTGCCTGGGTACGCTGGTGGCCCGGTTCAGGGTCAGGCTGGCGGTCTTAAGCCCCCGGCCGCCGCTTATGGCCTTGACCTGCCCTGTAGCCTGATCCATGAGCACAAAGGACACCTGAGGCTGCAGGGCCAGGTTGACGCTCTCGCCAATGACTTTGTCTCCATCCGTCAAGACGGAGGCCTTGTAATTTTCGGCGTCCGCCCTGGCCTCCTCCTCGGAGTTGTAGAGGGCGTCAAAAGCCGTATCGCCCAAAGTGTTTCTGTGCCAGCTCTTGATATGTTCCTGGGAATAGTGGGTGGTGGTTCCGTCCGCGTGGGTCACGGACAGCCGATACTCCATGGAATACCGGGCCACGGTGTAGTTTTCCGGATTATTGACCTCCTCGTCCACAATGGCCTGGAGAGCGGGATCCTGGGTGGTGATGATCTGGAGTCCGCCGCTGTAGAGCAGGTTGTGGGCCTGATTGTAGGAGTAGCCCAGCTTCTCCATCAGAGCGTCCATAACCTGTCCCACCAGTTCGTCCGTAAAGTAGCTGTAGGGCGTGGAAGTCTCCTTGGTCATGGAGTCCACAGTCTGGATCCTGGAGTATACGTCGTCCGCCAGGGCTTCCTCCTGCCTGTCTTTGGAGATGTAGCCCTGGTCAAACATATACTGGAGGATCACCTTGCGCTTCTCTTCATTGGCCTCTTTGCCTGAGATGGGGTTTAACTTGGACGGATTCTGGGTGATGCCCGCGATGACCGCGCACTCGGACAGGGTCAGATCAGACACCTCCTTGCCGAAATACCGCCTTGCAGCCACTTTTACGCCCAGGCAGTCATTGCCCAGGTTGATGGTATTTAAGTAGTTGGTCAGAACCAATTCTTTGCTCATGGTCTTGGTCAGCTGGACTGCCAGGTACTGCTCCTGGAATTTGCGCTCCAGCTGTTCCCCGAAGCTCTGCTCCCTGCCGCCGTTAAACACATTGTTCTTGATCAGCTGCTGGGTCAAGGTGCTTCCTCCTCCCGCGGAGCGGTCGCCGGTGAGCACTCCTTTTACCGCCCGGAGAATGGAGCGGGGGTCAATGCCGTTGTGTTCCCAGAAACGGGCATCCTCAATGGCCACAAAGGCGTTGATCAGATCTCTTGGCAGCTCTTCATAGGTGACCGGATCCCGGTTGGAGCCGGCCATGACCAGGGTGTCCGTCAGATTGCCGGCGCTGTCGTACACCGTGGTGGCAAACCCCTGAGGGACAATGCTCTCGATATTGATCTCCGGGGCGTCGTCGATGATCCCTTTTATCATGCCCACGCCTACGCTGACGCCGGTTGCGGTCAGGATCAAAAAGGAAAACAGCAAGGCCCTGATAAATCCCAGGAAAAGTCTGCTGGTAAGCTTGCGTGTATTGGAAGCCGCGTCGCTTAACTTTTTCTGCGTCGCTTTTTTTCCGTAGTTCATAGAAGTCCTCCTTCCTTGCGCATGTCAGGACGCTTCCTAATTATAGCAAATAATCGGGGCGGAATCAAGAAGGACAAAAGTGTGCTTTACTGGGGGAGGTATCTGTGGTAACATAAAACCATGGTTTTTATGTTATGAGTGATAGGGAGGAGAACGATTCCAAGGAGGTAGCGATCACATACAGTATGGACAGCTTGAATCTGATTCGGGAAAAAACGGAATTAAAATGATGGTTATTGTCACGTTTTAAGTGAAGATTTAGAGGATAATTGGAAGATGGCAGAAGAAACTTTTGCGCAGGAGGAAAGGATCCGGAAGGGGATCGTGATCGGGAGAAAGCTTATGGATGAATTGACGCCGTATATTTTGAAGAGAGAAGAGAGAGATCAGCCATGTTAGAACCATACAAAATCTTATGGCAGGGCGGGACGGGGGAGCTGACGGAGAAGAAGTCCCGTTTTATCGCCCAGACCCGTCCTGTGGAGTCGGAGGAGGAGGCGGCCGCGTTTATCGAGTCCGTGAGAAAGCAGTTCTGGGATGCCAGACATCACTGTTTTGCCTATGTGTGCGGGGATAAGGATCAGATCCAGAGGTGCAGCGACGACGGGGAGCCAAGCCAGACGGCGGGCCGGCCCATACTGGACGTTATCCTCACAAGCCAGGTCCATAACGTGTGTCTGGTGGTGACCCGGTATTTTGGAGGCACGCTTTTAGGCACCGGAGGTCTGGTCAGAGCCTATTCCGGCGCGGCAAAGGAGGGGCTGAACAACAGCCGGATCCTTGAAAAATGCCCGGGAAGGCTTGTGAAGGTCGGGACGGACTACGCGGGGATCGGAAAGATCCAGTACATTCTGGGACAGAATCAGATCCCGGTTTTGGACAGCCAGTACACGGAGAAAGTGGAGATAAGCGCCATGATCCCTGAGGAGAAGGTGAAAAGGGTGGTTTCCGATATTACGGAGTGTACCGGCGGGAAGGCGGATGTGGAGGTGGGGGAGGAAGAGTATTTTGTCGTTGTGGACGGGGAGGTTTTGCGGGGGGTTTAATATTGATATATAATTGAGTGAGCAAAGGCGGAGTTAGTCGTGGAGCCAGGGAGG
>CAJUFP010000006.1 GCA_910585645.1 uncultured Hungatella sp.
CTCCATGGCATAAATTCACCCTGCCGGGACATCTCTCCTTCTCTGTCTGGCAAAAGCAGGATTCGCCGATTAAGGATTGCTCACCTAAGGTGGTTCCGACAGGGGACGCTACCGCAACTTTGCAGCGAAAAACAGGCAGGATCCGCTCCAATAAATATAATGCGCAAACCTTACGGCTGATAAAACAAATATCTTTCCGCTACAGACTCGAAACCACAACCCTACCAGAAACACTTCAAGTGAGCAACCCTTGGCCAGCGAATTCTGCTTTTGCCAGTTAGAGAAGGGAAGGATGGTCCCGTCCGGGTGAATTTATGCCATGGAGATGAGACCAGGGAAACAGGAGGGCCTAACCCCGAGTGGTTCCCGCTTTAAGGGCTCATCGGAATGTTTGGCATATCTGAACCCGGACAGGACCATCCTTCCCTTCTCTGACTGGCCCCACGACTACCCTCGCCTTTTGCTCACTCAATTACTCCCCCTCTTAAAGATCCTCCCAAGCATCACCACCGCCGCGATAGTCAGCACGAACTCCGCCACCGGCTGGGCATAAGCCAACCCATACAGAGGATACGCCCAGTTGAGCACAAACAATGCCGGGATCTCCAGGATGATCTTTCTCATGATGGCGAAAATCAGCGCGTTCTTTCCCATCCCCAGAGCCTGGAACACGCCTACAGCCAGAAAATCCATGTAGATCAGGGGCTGGGCCAGGCACATGGCCCTAAGGAACCTTGTCCCGTAGGCGATGATCGTTTCATTGTTCATAAACAATGCCACAAGATTTCCGGCCCAGATATAGTACCCCACAGTCACGGCCACCATGGCTGGCAGCATCAGCTTTATGGCAAAGAGGATGGTATCCTTCATCCTTTTGTGATTCCCGCTGGCGTAAGTGTAGCTGACCAAAGGCATGATCCCCTGGGAGAACCCAAGCGCGATCTGAAACGGAACCGTGTTCACCTTCTGGGCAATACCCATGGAAGCCACCGCGTCCGCGCCGTAGGAGGAAGTAAAATTATTCAGGATGGTCATTCCCGTCACGTTGAGAAGGTTCTGGATGGATGCCGGGATTCCCACCGCGCAGATCCCCAGGACGATAAACCGCTCAAAGCCAAACTTTCTCGGGCTGACGCTGACAAAGGTGTGCTTTCTCTTCACATACAGCAGCACAAAGAAATAACCGCAGGCAAAGCAGTTGGACAAAAACGTGGCAAGTCCCGCTCCGGCCGCTCCCATATTAAGTCCCCAGGGAAGGATAAAAATGGGATCCAGGATCATGTTCAGGAAACACCCGCTCATGGTGCCGATGCTGGCGTGAAGGGACGCCCCCTCAGAGCGGACCATGTAGGCCATGACCACATTTAAAATAGAAGGAGCCGCCCCGCAGGTGACGGTCCACAGCATATAGCTGTCCGTGGCTGCCCAGGTCATTTCATCCGCCCCCAAAGTGGTCAAAAGAGGCGCCTTGCACAGGGTACACAGAAGAGAGAACAAGATCCCGCTAAACAGAGAACAGTAAAATCCAAATGCGGAGCTTCTCCTTACCGTCTCATAGTCCTTCCTGCCCAGAGCCCTGCTCATCATGCTGGAAGTTCCCACGCCGAACAGGTTGTTTACCGCGTTAAAGGCCAGCAGCACCGGGTAGGCCAGGGTCACAGCCGCGTTCTGTACCGGATCTCCCAGCATTCCCACAAAATAGGTGTCCGCTAAGTTGTAGATAACCATGACCAGGGAGCTTAGGATCGTAGGGACAGCCAGCTTGGCTATGGCTCTCGGTATGGGCATCTTCTCAAACAACAGTATCTTCTCATTTTCTTCCAATTTTACACACTCTCTTTCTCACAGGCAAAACTTCTGTCAACCGTTACTCTCCTCTCCCACCACGCTCTCCATCAGCTGCCAGATCTCCTCCCGCCCCTGTTTCGTCTGGGCGGAAAAGGGGATCAGAACATCCCCCTTGTCCATTCCAAGGCCCAGTCTCACCATCTTTACATGCTTTTGCACCTGACTGCGGTTGATCTTGTCCAGCTTTGTGGCAATGACTGTGGGGCGGTATCCGTTGTACACGATCCAGTCGTACATGGTCTTGTCATTGGCCGAGGGCTCATGGCGGATATCCACCAAAAGAAACACGCCCTTAAGCATCTTGGACCGTTTCAGATATCCCTCGATCATCTTCCCCCACTTTTCCTTCTCCCCCAGAGACACCTTGGCGTACCCGTACCCCGGAAGGTCCACAAAATAAAGGGCGTCATTGATATGGTAAAAATTGATGGTCTGCGTCTTTCCCGGCTGGGACGACGTCCTGGCCAGGGATTTCCGGTTCATAAGCCCGTTGATCAGGGAGGACTTCCCCACATTGGACTTGCCGGCAAAGGCAAACTCCGGGTGAAGATTCTCCGGCAGGGCGCTGGTCACCCCGCAGACCGTCTCCAGCTCGGCGCTCTTAATGATCATTTCGTTCCCCTCCTTACAAAACCAGCGCTTCCAAAAGTACCTGTTCCATATCCTTCACATACACAATATCCAGCCCCTCTGTGATCTCCTTTGACAGTTCTCCCATATCCGGCCGGTTCTTCTCCGGCACCAGGACCTTCTTGATACGGGCCATTCTGGCTGCCAGCACCTTCTCCTTTAAGCCGCCGATAGGCAGCACCCGCCCCCGCAGGGTCACCTCCCCGGTCATGGCCGTCTTGGCGTCAACCGGTTTTTTCGTCACAGCCGACACCATAGCCGTGGCCATGGTGATTCCCGCAGAAGGACCGTCCTTAGGCACCGCTCCCTCCGGAATGTGCAGATGGATGTCATGGTTTGCGAAAAAATCCTCCTCCACCTGATAATCCGGACAGATGGACCTGACATAGGTAAGGGCGATCTGGGCAGACTCCTTCATCACGTCCCCCATCTTCCCCGTCATGATCAGCTCCCCTTTTCCCGGCATCACATTGACCTCGATCTGCAGCGTGTCTCCCCCGGCGCTGGTCCAGGCCAGTCCCCGGACAACGCCCACCTGGTCTTCCTCATTGGCATCCTCAAAAGAGATCTTCTCCTTGCCCAGATACCCCTCCAGGTCCGCTTCCTCCACCTTCACGCCCATCTGTCCGCTCTCTAAAAACCTGCGGGCCGCCTTGCGGCAGATATCTCCGATGCGCCGTTCCAGGGAACGCACTCCGGCTTCCCTGGTATAATTGTGGATGATCTTTTTCAGAGCCTGGTCCTCTATGGACAGATGCTCCTCTTTCAGGCCGTTTTTCTCCAGCTGCTTTTTTACCAGGTACTGCCTGGCAATGTGGAACTTCTCATTTTCCGTGTAGCTGTTGACCTCAATGATCTCCATCCGGTCCAAAAGAGGGGCCGGTATGGTCTGGGTGGTGTTGGCTGTGGCGATAAACAAAACCTTGGACAGATCAAGAGGCGTCTCCACATAGTGATCCCGAAACTTTACGTTCTGCTCCCCGTCCAGCACCTCCAAAAGGGCGGAGGACACATCCCCCTTGTAGTCGCTGCTTACCTTGTCGATCTCGTCCAGCAGCATCAGAGGGTTTCCCACGCCGGCCTGTCTCAGCCCCTCCGCCAGGCGGCCGGGCATGGCTCCCACATAGGTCCTGCGGTGGCCCCGGATCTCCGCCTCGTCCCGGACCCCGCCTAAGCTGATGCGCACATACTTCTTGCCCAGGGCTCTGGCCACGGAGCGGGCGATGGAAGTCTTGCCCGTCCCCGGAGGCCCTACCAGACACAGGATAGACCCGCTGGCCTCCTTTGTCAGCGTCCGCACCGCCAGATATTCCAGAACCCGCTCCTTCACCTTTTCCAGACCGTAATGGTCCTCATTGAGGATCTTCTCCGCATGGGAGATGTCGTTGTTGTCCCGGGAATATTTTCTCCAGGGCAGCTCTAAAAGCGTCTCGATGTACGTCCGCAGAACCGCCGCCTCCTGGCTGCTGCCCTGCATGTTCTTCAGCCGCCCGATCTCTTTTGTAAGCTTCTCCTTTGTCTCCTTGTCCGCTTTCAGCTTCCGGGTCTTCTCCAGGTAGGCCTCCATATCATCCGTCCCCTGCTCCTCCCCCAGCTCCCTGCGGATGATCCGCATCTGCTCCCTGAGCACATAATCTTTCTGGTTCTTGTCGATCTGGTTCCTGACCTTGCCCTGAAACTCCTGCTTGATCTGCCCTACCTGGATCTCGATCATCAGACGGCGGACCAGAATCTCATACATCTCGCTTTCCCGGTCCGCCTCCAGGATCTCCTGGCTCACGGTGCAGTCCCAGGGGATCTCATTGGCGATCTGGCTCATCAGCTCTCCCAGGTCTGAGATCATCATAAGATCCGGCAGCTTCTCCCTGGCCATCTTTGGACTGCCGTCCCCGTACTCGGTCAGCTTGTCCTTCAACACCCGGGCCATGGCCTCCCTGGCCGCGGCGTCAGGCATATCCCGCTTAACAGGCGCCTCCTCAACATCCCCTGTGAGCATGGATTCTGACGGCGAAAGCTCCAAAAGCTGCGCCCGTTCCCTGCCCTCCACCATGACCCGGATAACGCCTCCCGGCAGTCGGATCAGCTGTCTCACTTCCGCGATGGTCCCCGTCTCCCACAGCTGATCCTGGGAGGGGTCCGCCACGTCCGGCGATCTCTGCCCCACCAGGAAAAGCTGCTGGTCTGTCACCATAGCCGCCTCAAGAGCCGCAATGGATTTTCTCCTGCTTATGTCAAAAAATCTTGTCGAATTTGGAAGTATGGTCATGCCTCTTAAGGCGATGACAGGAATGATCCTGGTATGCTCTCCCATCCTGATCCCCTCTTTCTTCGTATCTTATGTCATTTCGTCTGGTCTTTCTATAAAGAAAATGGGAGCGGCCGCTCCCATTTCACGCAATCGTTCCTCGCCGGGATGCCGCCTTTTACACTTACGCGATCTCCCCCGGCCTGTCTTTCTTAAACCTCTGTCCCAGAGTCTTTTTCGGCACAGCCGTATCCCGGTACACAAGCTCCGGCTCCCCCGCCTTATCCACCACGTCCTTTGTGATGGTGCAGATGCCTATGGTGTTGTCAGAGGGAACTTCGTACATGAGATCCATCATGGTACTCTCCATAATCGACCTAAGGCCTCTGGCCCCTGTCTTCCGCTCCATAGCCAGCTTTGCCATAGCCCGCAGGGCATCCTCCTGAAACTCCAGCTTCACGTCGTCCATCTCAAACAGCTTCTGATACTGTTTCACCAGGGCGTTCTTGGGCTCCCGCAAAATCCGAAGCAGAGCGTCCTCGGACAGAAGCTCCAGAGAAACCGTTATGGGCACGCGGCCGATAAACTCCGGGATCAGGCCGAACTTAATAAGATCCTGAGGCTCCACCTGCTTTAACAGCTTATCAATATCAGCGGCCTTCTTATCCACCACCTCCGCGTTGAAGCCGATGGACCCCTTGCTGGTGCGGCGCTCAATGATCTTCTCCAGACCGTCAAACGCGCCGCCGCAGATAAACAGGATGTTTGTGGTGTCGATCTGCAGAAGTTCCTGGTGGGGATGCTTTCTCCCGCCCTGAGGCGGCACGCTGGCCACCGTGCCCTCCAGGATCTTCAAAAGGGCCTGCTGCACGCCCTCGCCGGACACGTCCCTGGTGATGGACACATTCTCCGACTTCTTGGTGATCTTGTCAATCTCGTCGATGTAGATGATCCCGTACTCCGCTTTTTGAATATCATAGTCAGCGGCCTGGATCAGCTTTAAAAGGATGTTCTCCACATCCTCGCCCACATACCCTGCCTCGGTCAGCGCCGTGGCGTCGGCAATGGCAAATGGCACGTTTAAAATCTTTGCCAGGGTCTGGGCCAGATAGGTCTTGCCAGATCCCGTAGGTCCCAGAAGAAGGATATTGCTCTTCTGCACGTCAATATCCATGTTCTTCCTGGAAGTGATCCTCTTGTAATGGTTGTACACAGCCACGGACAGAACCTTCTTTGCCTGGTCCTGGCCGATGACATACTCATCCAGAAACGTCTTAACTTCCTTTGGCTTTAACAGATTGATCTCACCGAACTCCTCGCTGACCTGCTCCTGGCCGTCCAGCTCCTCCTCCAGGATCTCTGCGCAAAGGTCAATACACTCGTCGCAGATAAACACGTTGTTGGAGCCTGCGATCAGTTTGCGCACCTGGTCCTGGGTCTTCCCGCAAAAAGAACAGCGGATCTTATCATCCATCCTGCCCGGCATATTTCCACCTCGATTCCTCATCATATTCTCCGTTACTCCCCATTTATAGTCTGGTTATCATTGTTCCCCATGTCGTTTGCTTAAGCGAATCCTGCTTTTGCCCCGCAGGAGCCATGTCCTGTCAGGGCGAATCTTCCCGTCAATGCTTCTCAAGGATCCCGTCAATGAGCCCGTAATCCTTAGCCTCCTGGGCGCTCATGTAATTATCCCGCTCCGTATCCCGCTCAATGACTTCAATGGGCTGGCCCGTGTTTTTGGCCAGGATTTCATTGAGCTTTGATCTTGTCTTTAAGATGTTCTCCGCCGCGATGCGGATCTCCGTGGCCTGGCCTTTGGCGCCGCCGGAGGGCTGATGGATCATCACCTCGGCGTTTGGAAGGGCAAACCGTTTCCCCTTGGCTCCCCCTGACAGAAGGAAGGCGCCCATGCTGGCAGCCATGCCCATACACACAGTAGACACGTCGCACTTAATATAGTTCATCGTATCGTAGATAGCCATGCCGGCGGTTACGGAACCGCCGGGGCTGTTGATGTACAGATTAATGTCTTTTGTGGGGTCCTCAGACTCCAGAAACAAAAGCTGGGCCACCACCAGGCTTGCGGTCACATCATTGACCTCCTCGGCCAGAAAGATGATCCGCTCCTTTAAAAGCCGCGAATAGATATCATAGGACCGCTCTCCTCTGCTGGTCTGTTCAATGACATATGGTACTAAACTCATCCTGTTCCCTCCAGTCTTGGCCGCAGATCCTGTTTCAACCCTTTCTGCGGCGTTATTTTTCGAAATCATGGATCCCCCAGCCCTGGGGACTATCCTAAAAATTCTCTCTGTAAACAGAAAATGCGTCTATGACGCATTTTCCCACACCGAGACAGACCTTAAACCAGTTTGGCCTCCGCCACCAGGAAATCAACAGCCTCCTGGACTGCCAGATCTTCTTTCATCTGCTCCAGTCCGGCCTCGCCCATGCGCTCCCTGGCCTGGGCGGCATCCATGCCGTAAGCATTGGCCATGTTCTCGATCTCCTCGTTAAGCTTCTCCTCGGACACCTGAAGATTCTCCGCCTTTGCCACAGCCTCTAAAACCAGCCTGGTGCGGATGCTTCTCTCCGCCTGGGGTCTGGCCTGGTTCTTCAGCTGATCCACCGTCATGCCTGTAAACTGCATGTACTGGCTTAAGGACATACCCTGGCTCTGCATCCTGCGGGCGGAGTCATTTAACATAGTCTGGATCTGGGCTTCCAGCATAGGCTCCGGAATATCCATGGAGGCGCCCTCCACAGCCTTCTCCACCACCCGGTTCTCATTCTCCGTGGCAGCCTGGCGCTGTCTGGTCTCTAACAGTTTCGCCCTGATATCGGTCTTGTATTCATCCAGAGTCTCAAAATCGGAAACCTCCTCGGCAAACTCGTCGTTTAACTCCGGAAGCTCTTTCTCCTTGATCTCCTTCACCGTCACCTTGAACATGGCCGGCTTTCCTGCCACCTCCTTGGCGTGGTATGCCTCCGGAAAGGTCACGTTCACCTGACACTCTTCCCCGATGTTCTTGCCGATCAGCTGCTCCTCAAAAGTGTCGATAAACGCGTGGGAGCCAATGCGCAGATCATAGTCCTGGGCCGTGCCGCCCTCAAACGGCTTGCCGTCCACAAAACCCTCAAAGTCAATCACCGTCTCATCCCCGTCCTTCACCGGTCTGTCCTCCACGGTGATCAGTCTGGCGTTCTGGTTCTGGATCCTCTTTAACTCATTGTCCACATCCTCGTCCGTCACTTCCGCGCTGGCCTTCTCCACCTCCAGCCCCTTGTACTCGCCCAGAGTTACCTCCGGCTTTACCGCCACTGTGGCGGTGTAGATAAAGTTCTGCCCCTTGCCGATCTGGACGATATCAACCTCCGGCCTGGACACGATATCCAGCCCGCTCTCGTCCATGGCGTCCCCGTAGGTGGCGTCCATGACGATGTTAGCCGCCTCCTCGTAGAGCATCTCCAGCCCGTACATCTTCTCCACCATGGCAAGGGGCGCTTTGCCCTTGCGGAATCCGGGAATGGAAAAACGCCCTTTATTTTTCTCAAAGGCCTTTTTGATCGCCTTGTCAAATTCCTCCGCCGGAGCCTCTATGGTAAGCTTCGCCATGTTCTTCTCTAACTTCTCTACCTGTAAACTCATGTTATAGGTTCCTCCTTCATCTATATGTGAACCGCCTTCTCCGCTTGGGCGTTACACTTCAATTTAGCATTATAGCATAGGTCTTCCCGAAATACAAGAAGCACTTCCCGGGAAAATACGGGATTTTCGGGAACCTGTTACTATTCACGGTGTGGCTGTGAATAGTAACCTGGGCCGCCATTTTGAATCACCTGCGGTGATGGGGCGGCCCAGATTCCGGCCATTACGTGCATCCTCCTGGTTGTTCAGCGTGGTGAACAACCAGGCCGTGAACAGTAACGGGAACCTCTGTGACCATTTGGATCCCCCCGAACCATTCTCCCGCCCGGCCGTTTATGATCGCCCGGCCATAAGCCGCCCTTTTACATCAGAGGCGCGATAAGCCTCAGCGTCCGGCCGATCACCTTCTGGTAGAACGGATACCCGATACAGGTTTCCCTTGGGATCCTCACGCACCTTTTCAGAGTCTCCTGGAAATCCGTCTCAATATCCTTCACCGCCGGGTTTTGGTACATATAGACAGCGCACTCAAAATGATGGTACAAGCTTCTGAAATCCAGATTGATGGTTCCCACCACCGCCTTGTCGTCATCGCTGACAAACACCTTCGCGTGGACAAATCCCGGCAAAAACTCCCAGATCTCCACCCCGTTGTCTATCAGTTCCTGATAGTAGGTGTGGGCCAAATACCAGGCGTACTTTTTGTCCGGGATACGGGGCATGATGATGATCACTTCCACGCCCCGCTTGGCCGCGAAGATCAGGGCATTTAAGGTCTCGTCGTCCAGGATCAGATAGGGGGTCATGATATGCACATACCGGTTTGCCTGGTTCAGGATATTGATATACACATATTTTCCCACAGGCTCATGGTCCAGAGGGGAGTCCCCGTAAGGAATCACATATCCTTCCCCGCCGGGAACCTTTTCGGAAACGCCGCTGCCCTTTCCCAGATATTTCTCATAAGCAACCGGCTCCTGGTCAAAGATATGCCACATCTGCAGGAACATGACAGCAAAGCTCTTTACCCCGTCCCCTTTCAGCATCACCGCCGTATCCTTCCAGTATCCGAACCGTTTCCTTTCATTAATATATTCATCCGCCAGGTTCACTCCGCCTGTAAATGCCGTGTGGCCGTCAATCACCACGATCTTCCTGTGGTCCCGGTTGTTGTGGACTGTGGACAGCATGGGCTTAATAGGAGCGAACGCCTGACAGCGAATGCCCTTTTTCTCCATCTGTTTCGGATACCTGTAGGGCAGGAGCATGATCGAACACATCCCGTCGTACATAAACCGGACTTCCACGCCCTCCTTGGCTTTTTGCTCTAAGATCTCCAGGATAGAGTTCCACATAACCCCTTCTTCTACAATAAAATACTCCAGAAAAATGTACTTCTTTGCCTGACGCAGCTCCTCCTTCAGCCGCTCAAATTTTTTCTCCCCGCTGGGGAAATAGGTAACACTGGTATTTTTGTATACCGGAAATTTGCCCCACCGGTAGACATAGCTGGCCAGGCCTTCCACCTGCTCATTTTCTCCGAACAGTTCTTCAAAAACCCCTTCATCCGGCAGCAGATATTTTAACGACCCACTGATCAGGCTGTTGGCTTTGTTGGTTATAAGCCTGCTTCCCATATCGATCTTTGTCAGGATATAGAACAAAGTCCCAAACACCGGAAAAGCCAGAATGGGAATGATCCACCCCAGTTTAAAGCTGGGATTGTCCTTTTCATTGATGATGTAAATGCAGGTAACACCCCCAAGCAGGATAAACCCCGCATATACATAAAGGGAGTATTCGCTCAGCCACCTGACCACGCTAAAGAGCACTCCCACCTGAATCAGGAGGAACAGCACCACATATGCGCTGCGGCCGAACACAATCCTCAGCAGCCCTTTCAGTTTTCTTTGGTATTCCTTCATAATAAAAAATGCCTCCTCACTGTCATTATCCGTTTATTCTAACTCAAATCCGGAAGAATGACAAGCAGGTGGACATTTTTTAAACGTATTTCGACGTTTTTTGCAGCAATGGTTTTTATCGGTGTATGATCACGCTGATCCGCTTATACACCAGCGCCGTGATCAGGGACACCAGGGCGCCTTTCACCAGGTTAAAGGGAGCCACGGCAAAGAGCACAAAGGTCCACACGCTGCCAATGGCCGGGTTGATGGCTGCTCCCGCCTCCAGGATGGACTCTAACGGCATGAAATTGGAGTAGAAAGGCAGCATCACCACCGCGTTGAGCACCGCGCCCACAGTGGCCATACAAAGGGTCCCTGCCACCATGCCCGCGATAGCCCCCTTCTTGGTCTTTTTAAACTTGTAGATCAGCCCAGCCGGCAAGATCAGCGCCCACCCGATGCACACATTGGCAAACTCCCCCACAAACCCTGTGGAGGTGGGCTTAAGCACCAGCTTTACCAGGATCTTCACAAGCTCCGTAATAACCCCTGCCAAAGGCCCCATGGCAAACGTCCCCACCAAAACCGGGATCTCGCTTAGATCCAGCCCGTAAAAGGCCGGAGCGATAAAGGGCAGCGGAAACTCAAACAGCATCAGCACCCCGCCGATGGCCCCAAACATTCCCATAAGCACCACATTCTTGATCTGAAACAACTTCTTTTTATCCATCTTTTATCCCCTCCTGTGATTGTGATCCATGGTCTTTGGGGCTTTCTGACAGTGAGGAAGAACACTGACAACCGGGCCTGGAATGCTTTTCCCTCTTCCCGCGCCGTGTACCGGTCTTCCCTGAAGTACCTGTGCGCATAAAAATACCCGGATATCCAAAGATACCCGGGGCGCTGTCATACAAACTACACATCCTCATGTACATCGTAACCTTCTTCTCTCATCCAGACTATACTGTCGGTTTTGGAATTGCGCCAAATCAACCGCATACGCGGCTCGCGGACTTTACCGCCGGTGGAGAATCTCACTCCGCCCCGAAGACTTATCCTGTTTTCACAGGATATTATACGACTGGGGCGGTAAAAATGCAACTGTTTTTTGAGAAGCCGCCATTGGTACAGAACATATACATCCACACATTGCAATCCTTTTTACCCATATACCGCGCCGCCCAAAACCTCCATCCTCTTCACAAACATCTCATAATACTGAGGCAGGCGCGAAAACCACTCCTTCTTCACCTTCCGGATCTGATTCAGCCCGACCTGCCCTACCGCCTCCAGGGCGGCCTCTTTCTGGGTCAGCCTTCTGCCAAACGCCGTCTGGCAATTTGCCCCGTCCAGAGAATCGTAAGCGCCGAAGGCCCGGTTAAGATCCATCAGGTCATGGAGGCGCAGCGGCCTGTTGTCGGAATTATCCACCAGCACCCCCCAGTTGCCCCAATGCCTGTCCGTGTTCCCCACAAGGTAATCCACCACGTTCATCATATAGTAATTGTGCCTATCCAACCCCAGAACATAGGCCTTTACATCCTGGTCATGGTTCTGGCAGTAGATCTCAACCGCCTCCATAGACGCGATGGAATACTCCTTTGTGGTCATGATATCGCTGACGCTGACCTGCTGGCCGTCAAAATACCCTTCCTCATAAAGCACCTGGTCCACGGCAAAACACCTGCATACGCGGCTGGCAAGAAGCTCCCTGTCCACAGCGTTGTCCCCGCCGTCCTTTAACAGCCGGAATCCGCCGTCCACCCGCTGCCACGCCTTGGGAAAGCATCCGTTGGTGGCCAGGTCCCTGGAAAGACACTGGTTTGTGACTGTATACTGTCTCCCCCGGAGGGAGATATCCATAAACGTATTGTCAAGATGGTTCTCATACAGGTTCACATCTCCAAACCTTACATCCTCCCCCAAGTCCCTGACCCAGAACACGTCGGTTAAGGAGGCGCAGCGGTACGTCAGGGCGATCCCGGCCCGATCCCGGTCCGTTACGGCCTGGCGCATCCCTAAACTGTTTAGGATCTCCTTCGCGTACATCCTGTCCAGGGTCAGCACCCTCCCCGCGCACCAGTAAAAAAAGTTAGTCACATTGTTTACAAGGGAATCCACATCCCCCTCTTCCTCCAGGTACAGATCATAGGGCATAAACGACTGGCTAAAAATCCGGCAATGCCCGGACCTGTCTATAGCAGCCGCCACCCTGTCCTTGTGCATGATCTCATACGCCGCTGTGTGGAAAACCGTTCCGGCCATAGTGCCCTCCCTTTTCGCGGGGTCCGATTCCTGTTAACCTGCCATCCTGCCGATGAAACAATCTGCCAGTCTGCGCAAATCTGCCGCTCCCTATGCCAGGGCCTGCTCAATATCCCCGATAATATCCTCCACGCCCTCGATCCCAACGCTGAGCCGGATCATAGCCGGGTCCACCCCCGCCTCTCTCAGCTGCTCATCACTGAGCTGCCTGTGGGTGTGGCTGGCGGGGTGAAGCACAGAAGTCCTGGCATCCGCCACATGGGTCACGATAGCCGCCAGTTTCAGCTTATCCATAAATTCCGCCGCAGCCCTTCTGCCCCCTTTAAGGCCGAAAGAGATGACCCCGCAGGTGCCATCCGGCATATACTTCCGGGCCAGATCATAGTATTTATCCCCCGCAAGCCCCGGATAGTTTACCCAGGCCACATCGTCCCTGGATTTCAAATACCGGGCCACCTTCAGGGCATTGTCACAGTGTCTTGGCACACGAAGGTGCAGGGTCTCCAGCCCCACATTCAGAAGGAACGCGTTCTGGGGGGACTGGATGGAGCCCATATCCCGCATCAGCTGGGCCGTGGCCTTGGTGATGTACGCCCCTTTTCCGAACTTCTCTGTGTAGACCACGCCGTGGTACGACTCATCCGGCGTAGTCAGTCCGGGAAACTTATCCCTGTGTGCTTCCCAGTCAAAATTCCCGCTGTCCACGATGCATCCCCCCACGGCCATGGCGTGGCCGTCCATGTACTTGGTGGTGGAATGGGTCACAATATCGGCGCCCCACTCTATGGGCCGGCAGTTTATGGGAGTGGCAAAGGTGTTGTCCACAATAAACGGCACCCCATGGCTGTGGGCCAGGCCCGCGAACTTCTCCAGATCCAGCACCACCAGGGCCGGGTTGGCGATCGTCTCCCCGAACACAGCCTTGGTGTTGTCCTGAAACGCCTTCTCAAGCTCCCTGGCAGGAGCGTCCGGGTCCACCAGCGTACACTGGATGCCAAATCTCTTTAAAGTCACCGTAAACAGATTAGAAGTTCCGCCGTAGATCGTGGCCGCGCAGACAATGTGGTCCCCCGCGGAACAAATATTTAACACCGCGTACATGTTGGCAGCCTGCCCGGAGGAGGTGAGCATAGCAGCCGCCCCGCCCTCCAGCCTACAGATCTTCTCCGCCACCGCGTCGTTGGTAGGGTTGGCCAGCCTGGTGTAGAAATATCCGTTTTCCTCCAGATCGAACAGGCGGCCCATCTGTTCGCTTGTCTCATATTTAAACGTCGTGCTCTGATATATGGGAAGCACTCTGGGCTCGCCGTTTTTGGGCTGCCATCCTCCCTGGATGCAGATAGTGTCCAGTGATTCTCTATGACTCATGATCTTATCCTCCTAATTGCCGTTTCCCTACATTGTACACAAACCCGGGGCAAAAATCAATGGAAATAAGGGAAACCTTCTGTGAAAAAAGTCCGGGAAAACCCCTAATCCCGGACTTTCGGCATCTGCAGAAGCGTACAGAAAAGAGGGACTTTCCATACCCTTTATGATCTCTGCCAAACGCCTGCATCTATCATACCACAAAAATCCCGCCTTTTTGCCCGAATGTCATAATCCGCCCCTCTATCTGACAAACTCCGTCAAAAGCTGCTTTCTCAGCTGCGCCATGGCTGTCCGCCGAAACGTCCTGCTGATGGTAAAATACCCCTGCTCCCCTTTGAGACTTACCCAGTCCCCGGTACACTCCACAATAAAATCCTTATTCACAATATAGGACTGATGGATCTGGATAAATGACTCCGGAAGCCCTCTTTCCAGAAGCTGGGACAGCTTTCCGTAAAATTCCTGTTTCCCTCTGACCATATGGATCTCCACCTTTCTCCCAACGCTCTGAAAATAGAGGATCTCCTCATAGGGCACCTGGTAAAATACTTTGTTCTTCTGAAAAGAAAACTGCTGTTCCCGGCGAAATCCTAATTTCCGGGCATAATCCGCGATCTGGAACACCCGCTTCCGTCCAAAAGGTTTCCTCAAAAACTTCATGGGCCGGTTCTCAATCACCGCCTCCGGATCCTGCACCTCATAGGACATGTAGACAATCTCCACATCCTCGTCATCCAGACTCCTGCGTATCTCCTCCCCCACCGCGATCCCGTCCATGCCCTCCATAAGAATGTCCAGAAAAATCAGGTCATACCGCTTCCCAAGACTCATCTTCTCATACAGTGAACTTCCGTCATAAAACAACTCCGATTCCATAGCGACAGATTTCTCTCTGCAATAAAATTCCAACAGCTCCTCCAGGTTGTCACAGTCATACGCATTGTCATCGCAAATGGCTATTGTCCACATTCCCCTCGTCCTTTCCTCTTTGATGTCACTTGTTAGTCTCGACCAAAATATCTTAAATTCTATCTGTTTTAGCGGTCCAAAAAGGGTGACACAGCGCCGCATTCCTCTCGGATTATGACAGAAAACAGCGCGTATTTTAACATGGCCTTAACACAGAGCCAAAGCTGCCTGTTGACAACGTGACAAAAGCCCCCTATAATTTAGTAATTGCGTTATTATTTTTAAGAAAAGAGGAATGATCATGACATTTTTAATGGATACCATAAAAGGCATGCTGATCGGCATCGCCAACATCATCCCCGGAGTCAGCGGCGGCACCATGGCTGTGTCCTTAGGCATCTACGACAAACTGATCGGTTCTGTCTCCGGCCTGTTAAAAACTCCAAAAAAAAGCGCCAGGACCCTGCTGCCCATTATCCTTGGCTGCGGTCTTGGCATTATAGGCTTTACCTATGCCATCGAGTATCTTTTAAGCCGCCACACCTTTATCACCTGCATGGCCTTTGTGGGGCTTATACTGGGAGGCGTCCCCGTCCTGTTTTCTTCCCTGAAAAAGGAGCTGGCAAAAGGCCCCTCAAAGATCGGACTCTCCGGCGTTCTGGCCTTTGCCCTTCTGTTTGGCGTGGCTGTGTTTCTCCCCATGATGAACGCGGACGATGAAGTGCTCAAAACCTTCACCGTCACCCCGCAAGTCATGATCTCCCTGTTTTTCGTGGGGGTCATCGCCTCGGCCACCATGGTAGTTCCCGGAGTCTCCGGCTCCCTGGTGATGATGATACTGGGGTACTATTACGGCATCATCAACACCATCAAGTCCTTTCTCGACTCCCTAAAAGCATTGGATATGGCCGGTCTGACCCACGGCTTCGCCCTCCTTGTACCCTTTGGCATCGGGGTGCTCCTTGGCATCTTCCTCATCGCCAAGCTGATCACCTTTCTCTTTGAAAAATTTGGCGTACAGACTTACTGCGCCATCTTCGGACTGATCCTGGCCTCGCCCTTTGCCATTTTCTACAACACAGGCGCTCTCGGCCCCTCTTCCCTTCCCGGCGCGGGGCAGGTGATTCTGGGACTGATTCTGGCAGTGATCTGCGGCGGCGTTACCTGGAAGATGGGCAAATAGCAACACAACCAGGTCTCACAAAAAAATAAGGGCAGCTCGTTTCCCAAAGGGATCGTGTTGCCCTTATCTTTTTGTCAGTTCCCGAATCAGCCTATCTGTTAATCTGTAACTCCGTCTTTCTTTGGCTCCTGGGAGATATCATTTCCAAAATATTTGTCCGACAGCTTTGCCAGCTCCCCGGACTCCCGGATCTCATCAATGGCCTGATCCACAGCCTCCCGAAGGCTTTTTGAGTCCTCCCCTTTCCTCATGGGAATGCACACCAGGGAAGCGTCGTCGGTAAGGGCCGCGATCTTAAGGTTTTTCTCCGGGTGGGCGTTGATATAGTCGTAAAATGTCAGCTCCGCGTTCAAGGTAGCGTCGATGCGCCCTGTGTTCAACAGCTCGAAGGTCTGGTTTAAGTCGTCAACCGCCGTAACCTCCGCTCCATAGCTCTCCGCCAGCTCCGCGTAGGTGCTGGAAATGGTGTTGGCCGTCTTCTTCCCATTCAGATCCTCAAAAGACTGGATCTCCATATTCCCGCCGTCCACAATGATAGCTGTACGGATATAGCCATAGGGCTCTGAAAAATCATATTTCTCACGCCGCTCGTCCGTCACCTCCACGCCGTTTATCACCAGGTCATACCGCCCCGCGTCCAGGCCGGCAAAAAGGCCGTCCCACTCCCCCTCCACAAAGGTGGCTTTCACCCCCAGTTTGTCTGCGATAAGCTTTGCCACCTCCACATCATATCCCACCAGCTCATCGCTCTCGTCGTGGTAGGTCCAGGGGGACCAGGTTCCCTCCATAGCCACGATAAGCTCGCCTCTCTGCCGGATCTGGGCCAGCTGGTCGCCGCCCTCCTGCCCGCTTTCCTCCGCGGCCTGACTCCCCTCTTTGGCCTCGCTTTCAGTGCCTGCCACACTCTGGTCTGCCTGATTCCCTCCGGCTTTGGGCGCTCCCGCCCCGTCCTCCTGACCATTTCCCCCGCCGGAACATCCAAAAAGCGTCACAGATGCTGCCGCCATAATCGCTGCCATTGTCAAAAGCGTTCTCTTTTTCATAATATGATTCTCCTTCCATATTCTAAACTCTTAAGTTTACTCCCTCACCGCCATCCGCAGAAACTCCCTGGTCCGCTCCTCCTTAGGATTCTCAAAAAACTCTTTAGAACTGCCGGATTCCACGATCTTTCCGTGCTCCATAAACACCACCTTGGTGGACACGTTCCTGGCAAAATTCATCTCATGAGTCACCACCAGCATGGTCATGCCCTCCTGGGCCAGTTCCCGCATAACCTCCAGCACCTCCCCGATCAGTTCCGGGTCAAGGGCCGACGTAGGCTCGTCAAAAAAGATGATCTCCGGGTCCACAGCCAAGGCCCTGGCAATAGCCACCCTCTGCTGCTGGCCTCCGGAAAGCTGGTGGGGATAATGGTTCTTCCGATCCCCCAGCCCCACCTTCCAAAGAGCCCGCTTCCCGATCTCCTCCGCCTGGGCCTTTGGCACTTTCCTGGCCACAATAAGCCCCTCCGTCACATTCTGGAGCGCCGTCTTGTTGGCAAAGAGATTAAAGCTCTGAAACACAAACGCCGTCTTCTTCCGGATCCGCCCGATATCCTTCTTGGACGTATGGCCCATCTCAAAGGTTTCCCCGTCAAACACCATGGTCCCCTTATCCGCTGTCTCCAAAAAATTGACACACCGCAGCAACGTGGTCTTTCCGGACCCGCTGGACCCCAGTATAGCCACCACGTCCCCCTTATCCACCTTCAGGTCAATGCCCTGAAGCACCTGAAGATCCCCGAAAGCCTTCCACACATCTCTGACTTCAAGCATGCTCTTCCTCCCTGCTAATTTCTGCCATACCCGTAAAAATCCAGCCTCTTCTCCCCCACCCGCTGCAGCCATGTCAGCACAGTGGAGAACATGAGATAGATCAATCCCACCTCAATGTACAAAGCCAAAGGTTCATAGGTTCTGGCCACGATCCGCTGGGTGGCCATAAACATCTCGGTTACTGTAATATTCGCCGCCAGGGAGGTGTCCTTCACCATGGCGATCAAAGAGTTGGACAGGGAGGGAAACGCGGTCCGCAGAGCCTGAGGCAGAATGATCCTCCTCATGATCTGCAGGTAGGACATGCCCACACAGTACCCGGCCTCCAGCTGCCCCTTTGGCACCGACTCCAGCGCCGCCCGTATGATCTCGGCCCCGTAGGCGCCCTCATTGATAGAAAACACGATAACCGCCGACGGAAACGGGTCCAGCACGATCCCAAGGCTTGGCAGGCCGAAAAATATCACGTACAGCTGCACCAGAAGCGGCGTTCCTCTCACCACCCATATGTAGAATCTGGCCAGCTCTTTTAACACCCTTACATTGGCAAACTGAATCAGGGCCATGACCACCGCAATGACCATGGCAATGGAAAAGGAAATAACGGTCAGCGGAATGGTGACCGTCAGTCCCGGGATTAAGATCTTTGTAAATGAATCCGTTAAAATGCCGTATAGCCGCTCACTTATCATGATGGAAACCTGTCTGTCCTTTCTCCGATTTTGTCCCCCCGCCTTTTCACGCCGCTGATTCCGAAGACCTGATCCCCCTCATGATCCTGGCAACCGCCGTATCCCTGAAAAAGCTGACGATGGGACCTGTAAACAAGGCCACAATCACGGTCCCGATACTCACCACGCTGCCTGTCATAAGGCCAACAACCGCGCTGATAACGTCCTGCCCCACTCTCGCCCACTTGTACTTGATCTTTCCGTGGGAGTATGTCTCCACGATCACAGACAGGCGGTCATAGGGCGCCGCCCCCAGGTCGCAGGCCATGTACAGGGCCACCCCAAAGCACAGCACCAGGATCCCCACAACAAGCGCCGGGACGCGCATAGCCATATTTCCTGCCATGCTCTCAATCGTAATGCCCACGGCGGCGAACAGAAACATAAAAAACTCCACAAAATACCCCAGAAGCAGCATGTTGATCAGCGCGCCTACGCCAAAACTTTTCCTGTCCAGGATAAACACCGGGATAAACAGCAGCACGTTAAATACCATCTGGTACACAGCAAAGCTGATTGGCAGATGGCTGCTGACTCCCAAATTCATACAGGTAAACGGATCCGTGCCAAAACCGGACAGCCGAAGCATCGCTATGCCCAGCCCCAGGATCAGGTTCGCCACAGTCACCCAAAAAATCCGAAGCAGCAGCTTCCTTTTCTTCTCATCCATATCCTATCTCTCCCCTTTGTGCAAAAAAACCCTGAGCCTATAGTCTCAGAGCCTTTTGCCTATTTGCCGCTTTTACAGCTTTTTGTATTCTACACGATTTTGGGCAGTTTGTCAATGATTACCAGCAAACTTCTGTTTGGGTGCTTCTGTTTGTTCCTGTCACCGCCCTGCTCCCCCCACAACCTGTCCCAGCATTTCGTACAGCTTATCCACCTCCACAGGTTTCGCCAGATGTCCGTTCATGCCGCACTCCACAGACTTTTTCAGATCCTCGTCAAACGCGTTTGCCGACATGGCGATAATGGGGATCTGGCGGCAGTCCTCCCGATCCAGACCGCGGATCGCTCTGGCAGCGTCCAGGCCGTTCATCACAGGCATCATGATATCCATCAGGATTACATCGTACTCCCACAGCTCACAGCCTTTCATCCGCTCCACTGCCTGGGCCCCGTCCCGGACGCAGTCCACCTTAAAATCCCGCTCCTCCAGAAGGCTCTGGGCGATCTCGGCGTTCAGCTCATTGTCCTCCACCACCAGCACATGGAATCCCTCAAACGACAGCTCACCCATCTCCTTCTCCTGGCTCTTTACAGGTTCACCGATCTTTAAGGCCACGGAAAAACGGAACGTGCTTCCCTCCCCAGGCTGGCTGTCCAGGCGGATATCGCTTCCCATAAGCCGGATCAGGCGGCGGCTGATGGAAAGTCCCAGCCCTGTGCCCTGCTGCCCGGACAGCTTATGGCCCGAAGCCTGCTCAAAGGAGCCGAACACCCGCTCCTGGTCCTCCTTGGCAATGCCTACTCCTGTATCTCTCACCGCAAAAGAAACCAGAGCCTGCCCGTCCTGACACTCCTCCTCCCGGACCGTCAGAGTAATCCTCCCCTTGACCGGCGTAAACTTCACCGCGTTGCCAAGGAGATTTATGAGAACCTGGCTTAACCTCATGCGGTCCGCCACAAACCAGTCATGTACCAGCCTGATCTCCCGCGCAAGCCTGATCTCCTTGGCCGCCGCCTGGGTCCCCGCCATCTCCGCGGCCACATCCAGCATCTCGTTCATATTAAAATTCACCGGCTCCAGGCTCATCTTACCGCTTTCGATCTTGGACATATCCAAAATATCATTGATAAGCCCCAGCAGATACCCGGAGGAGGACTGGATCTTCTGCAAACAGTCCATAACCCGCTCCTGGGTCTGGCCCTTCTGAAGGGCAATGGCAGTCATGCCGATGATCCCGTTCATGGGAGTCCTGATCTCGTGGCTCATGCGGGACAAAAATTCCGACTTGGCCTTGCTGGCAATATCCGACTGCCGCTGATTCAGCTGGCTCTGTATCACGCTGCCCAGCTCTGCCAGGTCCCCGTCCTGTACTCCCTGCCCCTCAATGCCCGCGATCACCAGATTGCCCATGTAGCCGCCGCCGTCGTACATCGGCAGAACCACGCCCTGCCACCCTGGCTCCACGCCTAAAAACACCCGGATCATCTCCAGAGCGCTGTCCTCCACGGAAAAATACCGGACCTTGTCCTGCCCCAGCCATTGGAAGAAGGCCTCCTTGTCTTCCTCGGTGTATTTCCTCACGGTCTTAGCCGTGTTCTTTCCGTCCCTGTGCCACTGATACTCCAGATAATTAGAGCGAAAATCATCCTGGAGCACAGACACCAGCACAGCCAAAGCCCCGTAAAATCTCCCTGCCTTGCGGATCATCAACATCATCTGCGCCGGGAAATTATCCCCCCTGCCAAACAGGTTTAGGGCCAGCGAAGCCATGGTGATATCCTCGCTGTAATCCAGGGAGTTGATCTCCCTGCCCAGAAGCAGGGGAAGAGGAACCCTCTTTTCCTCAGGAATATCCTCAAAAAACAGATACTGCTTCCCGCCGTCAGATTCACATAAATTTCTGGCCTGCCTTGCCATGCAGATGAGCATCTCCCCGCTCTGCCTTCTGTCCGCGCAGGCCAATCCCGCCTGCACATGGACGACGAACCGGTCCTCCTCAAAATCCTCCCTGATCCTGGTCAGCAGTTTCTCAATAAAATCCCTGGCCACGCCTCTTGGCGCGTCCTCCAGCCACACCACAAAATCGTCCCCGTCAAGGCGCATGGACACAGTCTCCCTGCCCGTCTGCCCGGCAAATATCCGGCACCCTTCCCGAATCAGCGTTCCGATCTCCTCCAGGATCAGATCCCCGAACACCATGCCGTTTTTCTCATTGATCTCCTTAAGCTGGTTTAAAAACAGATTGACGACCACGCCCTTTGGATTTATACTCCGGCGCTCCTCAAGGCGCTCCATGCCTGCCGCAAAGGCATAGAGACCTGTGATGCCGTCCATCTCGTCCCGTTTCCTCTGCCTTGCCTCCACCTTTTTCTGTTCCTCAATGTCCTGGATCACTCCCACCAGCTTCCGCCGCCTGCCCTCTGTGTCGCAGACGATCTGGGCAGAAAGGGCTGACCACAAAAAGTCCTCCTCCTCTTGCCATTTCATCCGAAACTGAACAGAAAAAGATTCCGCTTTTGTTCTGAGGGCCTCCATCACTGCCTGGCAGTCCCCATCATAAATATGTACATGTTCCACAAACCCGCTGTCAAATCCCTCGCACTGCCACTGTCCGCTCATGGTATTGTGATTTACAATGTCAAACACACGACTCTGGAAGTCATAGGAAAAAAACACGTCGTTTGAGGACTCCAGAGCCACCCGGTACCGCTCCTTTTCCTCCAAAAGCACGTTCTTGGCCTCCCGCTCCCTGTCCGTCAAGTCGCTGACCACGTCGTAGAGCGCGTCGATCTCCAAAATATTGGACGGCTTAAACTCCGAAAGCCCCACGCTGCCCCGGTCAATGCACTGGGCCAGCCGCTGGACCGGCCTGGTCAGATGCTTTACCAGAACATAGATGCCCAGGACTCCGAACATAAGCCCCAGCAGCACAGCCGCCGCCACCCACACATAAAGCCGCCGGCTTATGCCAAACAAGGCGTCCTCCGTGTTCAGGCCCAAAAGCGCCCACCTGGTATTATCGTAGGGGGCATTATTGCCGTACAGCCCCAGGGGATAGGCCACGCCATAGACCCGTTCTTTGCCCAGCCACAGCCCCTCTGCCAGAGAGAGATTGGAGTAGCGGGTTTTTTCAAGAGTCACATCGCCGCCCTGTACACACACCTGATTATAGAGGACTCCCTTCCCCGTCAGCGCCGCCAGTTTTCCATCCTCCCGCTCCACTGCCAGAACATACCCTGACTGCCCGGCGTCATTTAATTCCGCTGCCGGAAAATACTCATAAAGCCGCCTGACGGAGATCTCCACTCCCAGCACGCCGTACACTTCCCCCTCAAACCTAAGGGGCAGGGAGTATGTGATCATCTCATAGCCGTCCATGGCCTCCTTCTCCAGATGAAACGGGACAGACCAATAGCCTAAGTCAGGAGTCCGGGCGTCGCCATACTCCACCCCTGCTCTCCACGGCTCATAAAAATAATCTTCCCCCGGGTTTTGGCCCCTGCCTTCCATGCGGAAGCGGGTGGTCCAGAACGTGTCCAGAGGGATGTTCCACTGTCTGGAAAGCTGCTTATCCCCCCGCTCCAGCAAAAGATCCGAAAAATTCGCCGGATTGGTGTGGGGGTCCGAATCCCTGATAAAGAAACCGTCATACTCCCCCGGGGCATCCATATGGCCCCCTGTAAGGATCACAAACACTCCTGTGGTGGTGTTATTCTGCAAAAACCGTAAGCATTCCGGAAACAGCCGGCCAAGGAAACGGGTTCTCATCTCCCGGGAATCCGGCAGCGCCGATACTCCCTCCTCCTCCAGAAACTGCCCCAGGATGTCGTTCATAAAAGCCTCCTGCTCGCACACGGACGCCCACCGCTGGTTCATGTCATTTTGCAGGATCACGCCCCGGTTTTCCACCAGACGGGCCATCATGCTGCTGGAATACTCCTCCAGCGTGGCCCCGGTCCTTCTGACCACCAAAGTGCCGATGGTAATCATGCCCTGCGCCAGCATAATGGTGATCAGCGGAATGAGAAAGATCCTGAATATGGTTGGTTTTCGTCTGTTTTTGCCCTTCATGTCATCCCCGCCTGCCTGCAGCCTGTTCCAGCGCGTCGTAAAATGAATCGTACCACTGTTCAAAGGCTTCCTCTGTCACAAAATCTTGCCACGCCTCTTTTGGACTCTTTCCCTGCCGCACCCGATCCTCCACATCCTTCCGGTCCTTGACGGCCTTGTCCGCAAGATCATATTCCAGGACCTTCCTGGCCGCGGACCCTCCCGCAAAGCTCTTATTGGTGTACAAGGTCAGTGTATCCCCCTGCCCAAACACCTGGGTCAGACAGTCGTAGGTCTTGGGGGACACCAAAAGCTGCCGCTCCTCTATAACCTGATCCAGCTTCGCCACACTGCACGCCTCCTTCTGCACAGGCAGATAACCGGACACGCAGCCGAACTCCAGATTATTGTCCGCCTGGGTAAACCATTTCAAAAATTCCACAGCCGCGTACTCATGCTTCTCATCAGACTTGCTGACCACCATGCCCGCTCCCTGCTGCACCGCGTATTGTTCCCCGCCCTCAAACACCGGAGCCGGAGCCACGATATAGTCGATGGCATAGCTGTCCTTGTCCGTCTCCACCTGTCCGGGAAAATACATGGCCGACGAGGTGGACCCTGTGTAAGCCAGAATATCCCCTGTCTTCACGTCATCCGAGCGGAACGAACCGTAAGCCCCAAAATACCCCTTGACCATAGGCACATAGTAGTTATCCCAGAGACGCTTTGCCTGCTCTCTGGGCAGATGGATGGTCACCTCCCCATCCTTTACCTCAAACAGCTCCACGCCCATCTGTTTCATGCCGATGATAAAATAATTGGCCACCGCGTCCCTGCCGTAAAACGCCCTGCCGTCCCCCTGTACGTCGGGAGTCAGGCCGTCCGTCCACTCATAGTAAGCCTGGGCCGCCCGGGTCACGCCCTCCATGGTCCTTAAATCCTCAATCCCAATGCCCGCAGCCTCCGCAAAAGGCTCCCAGTCCGTCCTGTTTATCATCATGACCTCCGTGGACTTTGCCGTGGGAAAGATCCGCAGCGTCCCGTCCGCCCCGATGCGCCCCTCTTCTATATAAGAGTCCACATACCTTCCCAGCTCCTCCTCGTCCAGGTACCGGGACAGATCAGCCAAAGCTCCCGCCTGCTCCATCTCATAAGCAGTGTCCGCGTAGGAGGAAAAAATATCCGGCATAGGGCTGGCCCCCACCTTCCCGGCCGCGGAGTCCCTCACCGCCGTCTCCAGATCAGACACGGAACCCTGGCTGTAGTTTTCCACCACGATCCCCATCTCCCTGCCCGCCGTGTCATTAAACTTCTCCGCCAGGGCGTCAAAAGCCGCCTGCTGGGACCCGTTATAGTAATGCCATATGGTTAAAGTCACCGGTTCGTTTGGGTCCAGAGGTCTCTTCTCCTTACATCCCGATAAAGTAAACGCCATAACCGCCGCCAGACACGCCTGCCTGGTTATCCTTCCTGCTCTCTTCATGAATGACCTTCCTGTCTTTTATTAGTGTAGTTTCAGCCTTCTGCCATGACTTTCTGTATCATTACTCATTTTAGCATATGGAAAAAGCATTTTCAATGGGACGAACACCAGATTTTGTCTCTCTTATAGTTGACACAGGAAACGCCGGCGTATTATGATATTGTCATAGAAGTTATCACAGAACAGAAAGCAGGTTAGCCTATGAACTATTCAGAACAAGAGGTATTGCAGTATGTGCAGGAAGAGGATGTAAAGTTTATCCGCCTGGCCTTCTGCGACGTGTTCGGCAGACAGAAAAATATCGCCATCATGCCGGAAGAGCTCCCCAGGGCGTTTGCGCACGGGATCTCCTTTGACGCCTCCGCCATCACAGGCTTTGGCGGCGAGGTCTACTCCGACCTGCTGCTCCACCCGGAGGCAAATACCCTGGCTCTGCTTCCCTGGCGTCCGGAACACGGCAAAGTGGCCCGCATGTTCGCCGCCGTCACATACCCGGACGGACGCCCCTTTGAGTGCGACACCAGAAGCTTTTTAAAGAAAGCCACAGATTCTGCCAGGGAAGCCGGATTTCAGTTCTTCTTCGGCGCGGAGCAGGAATTCTACCTTTTCTGCCTGGACGAAAAAGGCGAGCCTGGAAAAACCCCCTATGACAAGGCCGGCTACATGGACATCGCCCCTGACGACAAGGGGGAGAATATCCGCCGGGAGATCTGCCTTACCCTTGAGCAGATGGGCATCCACCCGGAAAGTTCCCACCACGAGGAGGGCCCGGGCCAGAACGAGATCGATTTCCGGTACTCCGACGCGCTCACCGCCGCGGACAATGCCATCACGTTTCAAACCGTGGTCAAGACTGTGGCCGCCAGAAACGGGCTGTGGGCAGATTTTAGCCCCAAGCCCATTGCCAACCTGCCCGGCAATGGATTTCACATCAATATATCCGTAAAAGCCGAGGATGGGTCGGATAACTTATCCTTTGTTATGGCAGGGATTCTGGACAAGATAAAAGATATGACCCTGTTTTTAAACCCCACAGACGATTCCTACAGGCGCCTTGGCCATAAAAAAGCGCCCGGTTACATTTCCTGGTCCCGGGAAAACCGTTCCCAGCTCATCCGCCTCCCGGCCGCCGTAGGTCAGTACCGCCGCGCGGAGCTTCGCTCCCCGGACCCTCTGGCAAACCCGTACCTTGCCTTTGCCCTGCTTATCTACGCCGGGATGGAGGGCATCACCGGAAAGCTTGCCCTGCCAACGCCTGCGGATCTGAACCTCTACAAAGCAGGGACGGATACGCTGGCCCGGTTTGGACGTCTCCCGGAAAACGTAAAGAGCGCCTGCCAGGCAGCCGCCGAAAGCCCCTTTGTACAAAACTATATCCCTGCTGCCATCCTGGATATTTACTGCGGACAAGGCGGCTATCTTGATCAGCCAGTAGGAGGAAGGAAATTTTGAGTCTGAAAGAGCAAACATACAGCGTCCTTGTAGTCTCATCATCCAAAACCTTTGATTCGGTTCTGGCGCCCCTGCTCCCTGATTCCGGCTTTTCTCCCGTGATCACAGCCACCGGCGCCGGCGCCGCCAAGAGAGCCGCCGCCCAGCGGGCCTTTGACTTTATTATCATCAACAGCCCCCTGCCCGACGAGTTTGGCACGGACTTTGCCATCGATGCCTGTCAGACAGGCGAGACGGCTGTGCTATTATTTGTAAAATCCGAGATCCATGATGAGATCTTTGACAAGGTGGTCAAACACGGCGTCTTTACCCTGCCAAAACCCACCTCCCGCCAGACCATCATCCAGGCTCTGGGATGGATGGCCAGCACAAGAGAACGTCTGCGGAAGATCCGGACAAAGACCTTGTCCGTGGAAGAAAAGATGGCGGAGATCCGGCTTGTAAACCGGGCCAAATGGCTGCTGATCAGCCAGAAAAACATGGATGAACCCCAGGCCCACCGGTATATCGAAAAGCAGGCTATGGACAGGTGTGTTACGAAGAGGGAGGTGGCGGAAGGGATACTTAGGGAGTGCGGGGGGACGTGAGTGGAAGGTTAAAACTGATCACGAAAGATCACAAATCTTATGATATCTTGATATTCCCCATTGGCATCCATAGCCTCATCTTTTAAGACCGCTTCCGTCGTAAACCCGGCACATTTAAGCAGATTCGCCTCATCCAGGAACTTATAGAATACATAAGAATAAACTTTATGCATTCCCAGCTCCTCAAATGCCTTTTTCAGCAGCATGGTTACAGCGATACTCTGGCTTTCCGTACCCCATTCCTGATCATCACTTGTAAAGATGCATAGTTCGCAACGTTTGTTGGTTCGGTCAATGTCTTTAAGATATACTGTTGCGATAGGATACGACGAGACGCCGAAATCCTCATCGACGCGTTCGACTATATATTGCTGATACAATCCCGATTCAACATACATGTGATAAAAAGCTTTATTAGATTCCAATGTAATTGGTTTCTGGTTTAAGCAGTGCGCCGACACGCTGGGAGAATTTCTCCATTTTACGATGTTTGATCCGTCATCTAATGTAATTGGTCTTAAAAATATTCGCATAGCAATCTATCCTCCTTCAAACATTGTTTTGATGTTTAATCAAAACATATTGCATTTCTTTTATATCAAAACCATATTGCATATGCAGGCGTAAAACAGGTAAATTATTAGATGATACTGTACTGATAACAAATTGCCCACCAAGTCTTTTACAAGACTCTAACTCTGTATATAAAACAAGAAATCCCAATCCTTTATCCAGTGCTTCACTAAACACTCCCCCCATTAATCCGACACAGATCTGCTTATCATCTGGCTGACTATTTATATTAAACGCCACTGGAACATTTTTGTAATAAGCAATATCTAAACTTGCGCCCTTATCCATTGCGTCGCAACACCAGTTATAATATCTTTTTCCTGCAATTCTCCTTGAAAATACTGGATCCAGGGCTATACGGTCAGTAGAAAATATTTTACCAGCACCTATCTCGTCTAATACTCTTTCTCTAATCTCATTTGTGGCTGTCTCTACTTTTAAATGCGGCACAAATCGATGGTATATAGAAGGTAATTTTGCATAATTAACGGCTCCAATTAATCTAATCGAAACTTCAATAACAGAATAGCCGCATTTCTGTCCTACACATAAAAGATTATAACTGCCTGCTGGAATTTTCAAAACACTATATGGAACGGCTATTTTATTTAACCCTGTTTCAAGCGCATCTTCTCTGTCATCAACACTACATTCAATTTCAATGGCATCAACTCCTAAATTTTTCTTTTCCCAAAACGCGTCTATTATTTTCATACTATTCCTCTTTTAACTATGGTCAATCCTTTTTGTTATAATGACAATACTGCTTCCAAAAGGCACCCTGCCAGATTTACGCATTAGTTTCTGTTCTATCCTCTCAATTACTTCTAAAACCGCATTTACGAAATCTGACCTCACTTTAAACTGTGACTGCATAATTTTATCATGTTCTTCATTTGTACGTTTATCCTGTGCTTTAATTACTCCTATCCTTTCAAACAACACTCTGATGAACAAAATAGGAACAAACAGAAATCCCATAAAATAACTTTGATAACAAATATGAAACCCACAATCTTCCAAAAGTCTACACAGTGATTTAATTCTATATCTTCGAAAATGCCCTGCCGCAGTATCCTCGCTGCTCCACAGACACATAAATGCTGGCACAGTCATCAAACAATACCCCCCCCGAGCTATCTTTTTATGTAATAACTTTAAGAACAACTTCTCATCCTCAATATGTTCAAGAACATCTAATAGAAATAGCTGATCAATTGATTCATCATTAACTGTGTCATTTGCCACGGTACCGCAACATACTATATCGATCCCTCTTTGTTTTGCATGATGACAAGCCTTTATAGACGGCTCTATTAAGCCAGTTCGATATCCCATCTTTGCGGCAACAGAAGATGTATATCCGTTACCCCCACCTACATCAACAATCAGCTTAGCTGGATCGAAATACATGCTTACCAAATCCAAGATCATCCGAGCTCTATACTGAAACCACCAAGATTCATCCTCCAATCCCCATAGATCATCCTGCGCCTTATCTGTAAAAGCTGTTTCTACCTTTTTTTCCGATGATAGGTATACCCCTGTTTTATCCATTTCCCATTTCTCACTGTTGAAAAAATCCATAACTATTTCCTCTCAGCAATATCTTTTCTATATCAGCTTCCACACAACAGCATACATTTCACTCTGCTTTCAAATTAATTGTGTTTTTTACAACATATTGCGGTGACCCATTTATACAAATATAAATCCGTCCCAAATATTCCCCTATTAAGCCTAACAACAGCATCAAAAGCCCAGATGAAAACAAGATAATCGCCATGATCGAACTATACCCCACCATAACAGACGGATCAAATATTTTTCTTATCACAATATAAACCCCAAATAAAAATCCAATTATCGCAAATACAACTCCCAATAACGCGGATATTCTCAAAGGCTTAACTGAAAAAGCCGTCAATCCATTAACAAATAATGCTAAAGATTTTTTTAATGTAAAACCAGATGTATTTTCATCAGCCCGATCTCTTTGCTCCATTGGAACAGATTGTACATTTCTTGTCACCCTGAATATCAATCCCTCCAAATACGGATAAGGATTCGTATACTTGACAATTTCATTACAAACAAATCTTCGCATTACACTGAAATTCTCCATTCGTATATTTTCAGGTTTGTCCAACAAAACTCTTGTCATCCATAGATTGACATCGCTACCAAGTCTTTTATATAATCTTTCCCTTTTTTGATAATACACAGCTGTTACTACGTCACATACCTGTTTTTCTAAATGATCTATCAATTTCCACAATTCATATGTCGGACTCTGATAATCATCATCCAGGTTTACAATATAATCCCCCTTTACATAGAAATATCCAGCCATTACAGCGCTATGCTTTCCCATATTTCTGGCAAGATTTACAATCTTTATCTTATCATTTTTTTGAGCTAACCGTTTTAAAACTTCGTAAACTGAATCAGGAGAATTATCATTAACCGCAATTATCTCATAATCATATCCCGACCGTTTTTTTACTGTCTCTATTATCTCATCAATAACTAATTGAATCGTATTTTCACTTCTATAACATGGTATAACAAAACTTAGCAAACACATCCTATAGTTCTCCTCTTATAAGTTGAATATCAAAACACCAAACAGAATCATCCCTAATCCCATCCACTTTCTTTGTGTAATTGATTCCTTCAAAAATAGGAAATCAAGTATCGCTACCCAAAAGTATCCTGTAGCCTCCAGAGAAGAACCCACGGATAAAGGAACAGCTCTATAAGAAAACGTAGCCAATAACGTTGAAACAATGAACAAAATATAAGCAAAGACCATCTTAGGATTAAGATATTCCTCTACAATATTCTTGTGCTTTTGATCCGCACTCTGTTTCAGAATTATCTGCGAAATAGATGAAATAATTACTGAAATCAAAAGCGCGCCTGTATATATACCATTAATGATCATCAGATCTCACCACCACTACAATTCCCACTACAATAATCACCACTCCAACCAGTTTATTGATCGTAATACTTTCACCAAAGATCAATATCCCCCATATAAGTCCCCATAGCACTGTAACCGCTTTATTTGCATATGCTGTGACCAATGAAACCATCCCCAGAACCTGCTGCCATAATATTGCATATATGAACATATTTAAGAGAACAATTCCATAAAAAAAGAAAAACTGCAATGAAAAAGGTTCTGATCTTCCAGCTAACTTAGAGCTAATTCCACAAAGAGAATACATAAAAAATAGTATATGTAATACTATATATACTTGAGGGCTTTTCCTAAATCCACTATTGTTCTTATTCATGTTCCATAAAAATCCTTAACCGATTCAATAATAGTTTTCCGGTCTTCTTTTGACATATTATAATACATAGGAAGCCGGACTAGACGTTCAGATTCTATAGTAGTGTACTCATCCTTCCCGTCAAAACGCCCATACTTTAATCCAGCAGGAGCAGTATGAAGTGGAATGTAATGAAAAACGCAAGACACTCCACGTCTCTCCATATGTTTAATAAATTTCGTTCTCTCATTTATATCTTTGCACTTTATATAATACATATGCGCATTATGAATACATCCTTTTGGAATTGTTGGACACTTCAGTTTTCCGTCTTTCTCCAATAAACGAAAAGCCTCATCATAACAGTTCCATGTTGCAAGCCGATTCTCATTGATATCTTCCGCACACTCTAGCTGTGCCCATAAGTATGCGGCATTAAGTTCAGAGGGTAAATAACTGTCTCCATAATTAACCCAAGTATATTTATCAACTTGTCCTCGATAAAATCTTGACCTGTTCGTTCCCTTTTCACGTAGTATTTCCGCTTTCTCTACATATTCAGGACGATTTATAACAATGGCTCCGCCTTCACCCATTGAGTAGTTCTTGGTTTCATGAAAAGAATAACATCCAAAATCTCCAATAGTTCCAAGCGCTTTCCCCTTATATGTACTCATGACTCCCTGAGCCGCATCTTCCACTACAAATAAATTATACTGGTCTGCTATTTTCATAATAGTGTCCATTTCACAGGAAACACCTGCATAGTGAACAACACAGATAACTTTTGTCCTATCAGTTATAGCTCTCTCTATTTTCGTTTCATCGATATTCATTGTATCCGGTCGGATGTCCACAAATACTAATCTATACCCCCCCAATACAAATGCATTAGCTGTACTTGAAAAAGTATAACTCGGCAAGATCACCTCATCGCCAAGCTGAAAATCGCAAAGCAAAGCCGCCATATCCAATGCTGATGATCCACTTGTAGTCAGCAATATCTTTTCCGCCTGAAATCTTTCTTTAAACCAAATACTGCATTTTTTCGTAAATTGACCATCTCCGCATATTTTATGTGTCTCAATCGCCTGTTTTATATATTCACACTCTTTTCCGGAAAACGGCGGAACATTAAAATTGATCATATGACTAACCCCTTTACATTAGTTATACATCGTCAAAGAAATCGCATGGCAAACAAACATAAATGTTGTAACGAAAGACAGGTATTTATTGTTAATAAAATATATCCTTTTCGCTCTATCTGCAATCCCGTCAAAAAAACAATATGCGCATATATAACCTAAATAAAATAAATATAACAACATCCCTTGTCTCCATTCCAGCCGCCCTGCAAGCATAGGCGCTATTGGACCAAGTAAACAGGTTCCCCAAAACAAAAGATCATAATTACATAAAACTAATTCACGCGTTTTTTTATTTAATAAAGTAAACACCGCTGTAGCCAGAAACAGATAATTCAGTGTACTAAAGAGATAGTATTTTGTATGCGCATGCCACGATTCATTTGGAAGTGTCACATTAAACTTTATGTCTATAAACGCAAATAGTCTTTTTGCAATAGCTACACATGCGTCCAATGGTTTCTTCGCATAGGCATCAAATCCCTGAGCCATAGTGATCTCCTTTGTTTCCAGATATCCGGCATCTACTCTAATTGAATGAATTTGATCATCAAAGATTTCTGTAGGGTACCCTGTAACCCACCCCCGCAGAGCGTAATCAACACCCTGCTCTAATAATGTCGTTGTATCTGTTCCATACGCACCATCTTTATCATAGGCAAATAACCCACAATGTCCCCGCTGGATATTAATATAAATCTGCGGCGTACAAATCGACACAAACACAAATATAAATACAGCTGTAAATGTAATGATTTTTTGTATAGAAAATTTATATATCCTTTTATATATATTCATAAATGATATTATGACAATTAATACAACCCCGATCAAATAGCTGGTTCTTATTGCCAGTGAAAGTGAAAAACACATACTGCTAAATACTGCATATCTCATATATCCGGTATAAAAAAGCAATCCCATAAACAGAGCGCCTGCCAGATAAAAAGTCATACCGGGCAGATCACCATCTATACTGACCAGATTTCCCTTGTAAAATATGAAAAAGCTTATATATGACAACATGATCTGAGTAATGGATACTCTTTTGCCATGTATCACTTCATAAATTTTAGGCATTACATATCCGAATAAAAAAGCTGCTGTTAATGACGGAAAAACAAAATAGACAATGTATGAATCAATCTTTAATCTATTCCCAATAAATTGAGATATAAAACTAAAGAGAAAGTTACCATATCCCCGAAAGCAGGGAATTCGCCTTATTGTCCTTTTGATCATTCCATTTGTCACATTGGGAGTTGCAAACACACCACCTACTTCCCAATATCCAGGCTGATCTCCAAAAGCATTAAAATTTACTATTCCATGTTTATACCACAGCACATCGAAGATGTAAGTACATATAAAAATAGCCCCGACGATGTATTTGTAATTGTATTTATATTCTTTCAGTCTGAAAACAGCTGAATAAAACTTTTTATATATAAGCGACAAAGTAAAAGTTATCAAAACAAATAAAACGCAATATACCACTGCTCTTATTCCTATTGATACTAAATGATCCTCATATGGAGTAATCTGTAAATAATCCCCTTCCTCAGAGTACAAATCATAGTGGGCTGAAAAATCCTCTGTTTCAACATCAATGGATGCCGCATATGCCTGCATCCATATGCTGATTCCACCACTGCACGACTTATTTATGGGTATTGTTATAGTTCCTCCATTGCTTAAACCTATAATTGTATTGGATGACGCTCCGTCTTCCTCTCGCATAAATGACCATTCACCTGTTTTCAACATAGTATCAAATGTATTTTGTTCAATCTCTTTTCCGTCTATGAGATATATCCACACCTGATTACCTTTGGATAATCTATTAGGACTCGTAATCGTAAGTTTTAATTCAGTCCTTGGCAATAAGTAATCCGCGAGTTCATTGACATATGTAAAAAAACAGCTACTGATAAGGATTGCAAATAGAACAAGCCAAATATACCTTTTTAGTCCAATTAAAAATCTCATCAACTTAAACCTCAACCATTGAATGTGCCATTCTTATGTGCTCTACCGCGTCAAAAAATCCTCTATACTCTTCCGGATTCCACTTTTCACGAATCCTCTGCTGAACACCAGCCGGGCCGACAACAGAAGGAACCGAAAGCGCCACATCTCTCACCCCATGCTCTCCCATAAGAACAGATGATACCGACATGATCGTAGGACGGAAATTAATTACGGCATCCGCAAGCTGACACACACAGGTGGCGATACCATAATGTGTCCTTTCTTTGGCGGCAATGATCTCAGACCCCATAGTTCTCGTCTTTTGAGCTAACTCTTTCTTAATTTTATCATCCCATTTCAGCCCCACATCAGAACAATATTCCGCAATGGGAATACCCCCGACAGTCACATGGCTCCACACCGGGACCTGTCCCTCCCCATGTTCTCCAACCACATATCCATTTACAACACCGGTACTTAACCCAACATAATCCGCAATCACCCGGACAAAACGTGACGAGTCAAGAATACACCCGGAACCGAAAACCATCCCATTTGGAAGCGACATCCACTCTGCTGCTTTAAACGTTAAAATATCAACCGGGTTGGAAATAACAAGAATGATTCCCCGTGTATAATATGGCTTTATGGAATCAATCACAGATTTTATGATTTTTACATTTTCATTGGTGAGATCGAACCGTGTCTCCCCTGGCCGTCTCCCTCTTCCGGCCGTGATGATGATCATGTCACAGTCCACACAATCACTATAATCTCCGGCATAGAGATCCGCCGTACCCATTCCGGAAAGCCCATGCCTGATATCCTTGGCCTCTCCTTTGGTTTTCTCCACATTGACATCTATGAGAACGATCTGACGCGCAATGTCCCGGAGAGCCAGCGCGTACGCAATGGAAGAACCAACATATCCAGCCCCAATGATGGCAACCTTTCTATTTCCTAATGAGTAGTTTCTCCTCATATCATCCTCACACGAAAACCACAGTTCTGCTCAAAAACGCCGAAAGATCATAGCCATCCCAGATAAGATCAAAATCCATAGTCTTGCCCATCGGCACCACACGGTCAATCCCCTTCACCCCAGACTGTATCAGAGGAAGTACTGCTTCCCGTTCTCCGATATAACCGATCGTTTGGCACCGTTTATCATCGCAAAGCGGAGCAAGATCCATAATATTTTTACAATCATACTCATAGAAATATCCGCTGTTGTCCCGATAGTCCATAAGAGTGCCGGTGATCTCTGGTACTGACACCCGAATGATCAGATTATCCCTATGTTCTTCAACCTTAACTCCGGATATCGCAGCGGCAACAAGACAAGACTTTGTAAGTTTATTGACCCCCTGGATCGCCTGAAATGCGTACTTGCGCTCCACCAGCTTATGCTCCTCATCCCAGAAGAGTTTCTTGGCTTCCGCTATCTTGTTCCCTGTCCATACGATAAGACGGGGACTTGTACATGCATTCTGATCTGAGAGAAACGTATCGTTATAAAAATCCTCAGCCACATGCGACTCGTCCTCCATAGCCATATAGAAATCCGAATCAATAACAGCTAAGGAGTAACGGTCAGCAAATGTGATCTCCCCTGAGCGGGGAGGCAGTGGGGATTTTCTCAACTCCGCAACCGTCTCATCCCCGCCCCAGACAACACGCGTGTCCGCAATGGAACTAAACAGATCATTGACATCCTTATCTCTTTCATAGCGGACAAACAAAATATAAGGTTTCATCCCCCTGTGCCGCGCCAGCGCTTGATCAAACGCGTCAATGATAATCCTCACCTGCGGAAAATCCTTAAAAGGCACACGGACTATATTCCCATTACCAGTAAGCAGCCCGCACACCATTGAATACGCAAAATTCACAGGGACATTGGACGGCGCAATATGAAATGCAGTGCCCCGGCCAAGGCGCGGTTGTCCATCTCTCCCTTTAAATCGCTCTGCCAGCTTCAATACAGATCCTCTTCGGATCCAAAAACCGAAGGTTACAACATCCGGGTATCCTTTCGCCTCCGGCGCCTTCATGAGTACCTTTGACACGTCATCCAGAAAGTCAATTACACTTTCATCAAAAACCATCTTCGCCGGAGTATCACATAGCCCTGCTGCCATTTCAGCCGAACCAGTGAGATATGTTACTCTTTTCAGCACATCAGGATTTAAATCTTTCCGCATAAGTATCGCTGCACCCCCTTATCTCAGCATTCCGAAGCCGTCCATTGATCTTAAAATATTTTCCTTTGCGCCCACATGGGCAATCATCAACACCAAGAACTACCCCTTCGTCTTCTGTCAGCAGGCTATGTCCCGGATAGGATTCCGGTATGGTGGAAACCACCTGGATGATGCCGGTTTCACCAATATTGGCTTCTGAAAAATCTCTGGGTCTTCGGATAATCACGTCAGAAAAAATGCTGGCATGCAGATGTCCGCACTCACATTCCATATAGATACAGCCTGTCTGCTCAACCATTCCATAGTAATCATGGATATGCTCCAGACCGCAGACATCTTTCATCCGTTCATGAAACTCCTTAGGGCTGACAGCTTCAGACACAAGCTTTTTCCATCCTCCGCCATGAATAAGGATTCCATTAGAAAAGTCAAAGGTTATCCCATCCTCTTTAAGCCTTAACAGCTCCTTGTAAAAGTGCTGCCAGATCATAAACGTGAAGCCAAATAACAAAATCTTCTGGTCTTTATATGTCTCCAAAAATTTCTTTACTTCCGCTACATCCAAGTTCATATCATCATCAAGTGCATATATCTTTTTTGCGCCAAATACAGAAAATCCAAGAATACCAGCGCCGCGGGCTGAGAACATGGTCCGATCCTTTATAACGCTTGGACAGTCGATAATCATCATCGGCATACGCCCCGATCCCGTAAAATCAGAAACAATCTTAACCATAGTCTTCTGTTGATTGGAGGCTGTAGCGCGATCAAGATAAATCCTGCTTACGGCCTGTCCTGTCGTACCGGAGGATGTCATGGTCTTTACTATCTCCTTTGACTCAACGGACTTTAATTCCAACTCTTTAAAAAGCCGCACCGGAAGAAATGGAATATCTTTATAAGAGGTAACTTTGTCTGCGTCAAAATTCAATGCAGCAAGCATCCGGGCATACTCCGGACACTTTTCCCGGTGCAGTTTTGTCAGGTTCAAAAGTCTGTCTGTCAGGAGTTTCTCTTTTGCGTTAATGTCTAATGAATACGGCAAAATATTGATAATCTCTTCATATGTCATTATATATTCCCCATAAAATCTTATCTATATATCATCTTTACCAGCTTTTCTCTTGCCGGAATATAAAGATCCTTTGTCAAGGATAAAAATATGACTCTGCGACCCCGCTCTTCATCATATACTGGCTCTTCAAATTTCCAGCCGAAATACCTGGCAAATTTTAATGCAGGCTCATTGCTTTCATCTACATCCCCCAGAATCTTAGATAAGCGCAGATATTCAAATCCCCAATCAAGGATCAGCATTTGAATTTCAAAGCTTTGAAACGCGTTTCCTACACCGATTAATCTACTGGAAAATCCCTGTATACCCTTAACATCACACATTCCAATCGTTCCCACCGGTTTCCCACTTTTATCCTCCGCTATAAAAAACCAGTCTCCCGCTTTACTCTGCTGCCTCCTGATCCATTCAGCCTGTTTTTCTACATCAATATCTATATTATGGAAAAATCGTCCGCTGCTTTTTGGATTCAAACGCATATCCATGGTAGCCTGCGCATCCTCTGGTTCAACCGATCGCAATGTAATGTATCTACCCTCAATTCTATTATCATACTTCATAATACTTCTCCCGTTCTGTCTCTCCTGTACTGACTTTTGATCACCTCAGCCATATCTTCATAATAGGTTTCGATGAAAAAATGAGATCCGGTATATTCAACAAACTCACAGCTTTCAGTAAAATATTCCCTCCATCCAACCATTTCCTCATATGGCGTATCCTCTTCGGAATAAAAGACAGTTGCCGGAATCTCTGTCCTAAAAGAATCAGACCCAAAATCATAATCTGCTATCATCTGATAATCAGCTTTAAAAATTGGAAGATATACTCGCCAAAAACTTTTATTATGAAATAGTCTTCTATCTATTCCGCCAAAATCAATCGTTCTTTCTTTAACCCAATCATCTATACCATCAGCTGGTATATTCCGCAGTGCTTTTATTGGCTGTGGCTGATGTGCTGACAAAAAAACTCTCCATGGCTTTCTGCATTTATTGTCAAAAACAACCCTTTTTAGCATATCGAACATAGCTATGCTTCCCATGCTGTATCCTATCATGGAATAATCCATATCAGGATTTTTATTGAGTGTATCTATAATCTGAGGATATAGATCATTTGTCAACTCAGCAAAACTATGACTTAAAGGCTCCTTTATCCGTGTCCCATGACCGGGATACTCCAATTTAACAAATTTCACAGTCTCTCCGCATGCGTTTTCCAATTTGTCATAGAATTCAGCAGTTCCGCCAGCAAACGGAAAACAAAACAGTAAAAACTTATCATTACTCATAGTATTTTGATAATTCCTTATATAAAGTTTTTCCGGAATCATTTTTCGGAATCTCATCAATAAAAAGAACCTTAAATGCGGCAGGATTCAGTCTGGTCTTTCCAGCAATAAAACCCTTTACAGGCTCTCTGTATTTCTCATCCGTCACGAAAATATACATGTGATCATCTACTCCAACGCTGGCCGCTTCAATTTCAAACGCTCCTTTTATAAGACGATCCACCTCGTCGAGATTTACCCGATTGCCGTATATCTTAAGGAATCTTTTTTTCCTTCCAACAATATAATAATATCCATCCTCATCAAACTGAGCCATATCGCCGGTTTCCAGGATTCCATTGCGCTCATCACCTTTGGCAAGATCATCCCCGCACTCAGCATAACCAAGGGTTACATTCCTGCCCTCATAGACAAGTTCCCCGGTAACATTAGGAGTGGTTACCTCTTTGCCATTGACATCCATTAAATAGAACTTGCCTCCAGGGATAGCAATGCCCATAGAACCTTTCTTTTCGACAGCCTTCTCATAAGGAAGATACCCCATGCGGGCTGTAGCCTCGCACTGACCATACATGACCACAAACCGTTTTCCGTGTTCCTTCGCGTAATTGGCAAATTTCTCATGTAGTTCCGGAAGTATCTTACCGCCAGCCTGTGTCATGGTGCGCAGACTTGGCAGATTCATCCGATAAAACCGCAGTTTGTCAAGCATCTCATAAGTATATGGAACGCCGCCAAACGATGTGGCCTCCTCCTCTCTGAAAAAACTCCAAAACTCTTTCTGCATCAGCGTCTTCTCAGTAACAAGGATAGTCGCCCCAGCCAACAAATGTGAGTTAATAATAGAGAGGCCATATGTATAGTTCATTGGGAGTGTGGTGATCGGCCGCTCACTCTCATCCAGTTCAAGGTATTTTACAATAGACTGTGCGTTGTCAAGAATGTTTGTATAAGACTGCCTTACAAACTTAGGGCTTCCGGTGGAACCTGAGGTTGTCAAAAGAAGCCCAAGCTCTCCATAAAGCGGATAGTTTTTCTCATACCTGGTTCTCAACAACACATAATCATATGCCTCATGTATCCGCTCCATTCCAGGGAACTGACCAACCTGGTCCTTTGGAACCCATAGAAACACAGGTTCATAGGCGTCCATTAGATCATTTAGCAATTCCTTCTCTAAATGACTGTTTAAAAGAACCGGAACAATGGCGTTATTGATAAAACTAACATAACCCAAAATAGAACCAATCTCATTACGACACAGACAAAAAATAAGGCAACGCTTCCCAACTTGCTCAGCCAATATATACGCTTCGGCCTTAAGCAAATCGTAAGTCAGCATATTTCCATATTCATCAGCAAGGGCTGTCCTGCCTGCATATTGTTCCAAATTCCAAATCCTGCTCATTAAAATTCAACCCCATAGTCAGCCTTTGCCAAGATTTCTTTCCCTTTTTCAAAAGAATTGAAATCAATAATGTCGTCCGTATCCATCATAATATCAAACGTGTCTTCCAATGCCGAGATAAGCCCCATATGTCCAACAGAATCCCATGCCTCAATATCCTGATATTTTAAATTTTCCGCCTCCTGTGTACTTACAGAAAAAAGCTCCTCAAATACTTTGGTGTACTTCTCCAGATTTGTCATTTTATTTTCCTCCTGTTTTCTAATTTATATATTCGGGCAGAATAAGTGTATCTGCCTGAATCGCTTGTATGGCTTTCTTTCCGACCACCTGATCCATTTGATCAGGCGCGATTCCTGTTCCCGGCCTCTTGGCATATAGATCCGCCTCCTGAATTATTTCGCCAATCGCTATATCCCTGGCAGAAACAATACTTCTACGCATATTTTTCCGCTGATCCAATTCTTGTTGAATTAAGATCCTCTCTTTCGTCCCCATTGCAAGCTGCATATCACGGCACTTAGAAACCAGCGCTTTAAATTCTAAAGGTTCTGTAGCCATGCCGTTATCCATACCAACTTTGCTTTTATCTAAAGTAAGGTGTTTTTCAATGATCCCCGCTCCTAACGCAACCGCGGCAACCGCAGCCGCATCGCCTTCCGTGTGATCAGAAAAACCTATTGGGTGCATACCAAACGTCTCCCTCAGTCCAATAATATTATTTAAATTAATATTGGTTAAAACCGTCGGGTAAATTGAAACACAGTGCAGAATGGCCATCTGCTCAATGCCGACATCATGTAAAACAGCTACTGCCTCCGCCACCTCATCCATTGTGGACATCCCTGTGGAAAGAATAATAGGAACACGCTTTTTGCCAATATACTTTAAAAATCTGGGATTATTAAGTTCCATGGACGCAATCTTGATGTAAGGCACCTCGCACTCTTCAACAAGGAAATCCACCTCTTCTTCTGAATATGGAGTAGAAGAAAATGAGATTCCCTTTTCCTTACAATATTCGGACAGCGTTTTAAGCTGCTCCGAAGACATAGAAAACTTTTTTACAAATCTCTTTGAAATTGGATTCGCGTCATAATATGTCCTGGAATACAGAGACGAAACGGACCATGACTGAAACTTCACGCAGTCACAGCCTATCTCCACCGAAGCATCAATCATCTGCCTGGCCAGTTCCATGCTCCCGTTGTGACTGCTGTTTACTTCCGACACAATATACGGTCTCCCGTAATCAGAAATGACCGTTCCATCTCTCAATATACATTCAGCCATCATCATTCCTCCATCATACTTATAACCATTTCTTCTTTTATCAATTCTCTGGGAAGAAACGGCGACATATCCTCAATCGGACGATGCGCTAATTTTCTCTTCTCGGTAATCGCATATGATTCATGGAAATACTTCTGCTCCGGCATACAGATAACTTCGATCATCTCTGCTTTTCCATCAAACAGAACAGGCAGGTTCTTAAGAAACTCGGTTCGGTTTGGTATTCTTCTGTACTCAAACCCAAAACACTGAGCGATGTTCTCAAAGTTTGGTCTGGGAACCCCATCGCTTGGATCATTGCCAACAGTCCGTTTTCTAAATAAATCTGTCTGCCGTTTCCTGATAACCGCATACATATTATTATTGATGACAAAGATCTTTGCGGGAATCCTTAACGCCGATATAATCTGGAGCTCTTGAAGATTCATCATAATAGAACCATCACCTACTATACAGCAGATCTCCCGTCTGCCTGCCTCATAGGCACCGATAATCGCAGGAATCGCATATCCCATCGCCCCTTGTGCCGCAGGGAACAGACACCGCTGTCCATCTCTATATGCCACGGAAGACGGGACGATCAGTTCCTCTAATCCCGCATCTGTAATGACCGTTGCATTCTCCGGAAGAACACAACTCAGTTCATGCGCAAAAGAGTACAGATCGATCTTATCCTCTTCTTTTAGCGTCTTGATAAACGGCTCATTTTCTAATGCGAATACGGATTTCCAGTGAATACATTTATCCGGCCAATTCCTGTCATGTGCCTGAAGCCCGCGCCCAAGGAGTCCTGAAAGAAATTCCGCGGCATCGCTAATAACGACCTTGTCAATCCTTACACCTTTTTTGGTATGCTCGAACTCATCAATATCGACCACTACAATCTTTGCCTCTCTTGCAAAATTATCTTTTATTCCGGTTAACTGTGAGCAGAGCTTAGAACCGAGTACCAAAAGATAATCACAATTCTGAATTGCGAAATTTCCTGCCCGAGATCCTCCAAGACTGCCTACAGTTCCAATCGACAGTTCATTCGATATTCCATATATATCCGAAGCAGATGGAGAACACACAGCAGGAATTCTAAACTTCTCGATGAGATTTCTGATTTGTTCTCCCGCCCCTCTTGCTCCTCCGCCGATCAGAACAACAGGTCTGTGGGCCTGATTTAGTTCTTTGGCAATTAAGGCCGCTTCTTTGCTTATATCAGGCTTTTCAGCGCATGAGGGTATGTAATGATCCAGTTCTCTTTCCTCTATCCTCATATTCTGAACATCCAGTGGAACATCAATCCACACTGGCCCCTTTCGGCCATCCTGAGCAATAAACAGCGCTTTCTCGACCTCAAACACCGCGCGCTCCGCATTTTCCAGCATAACCGCATACTTGGTCACAGACTCTACAATACTTATAATATCTGCTTCCTGGGAGCCATAGGTTCTAATCTTAACACCGGTATAACGGCTATTCTCTTCCAATTGATGATTTCCAGAGATAAACACTACCGGTAAATTGTCCTGATACGCGCATAAGGCAGCCGTGACAGCATTTGCCGCGGCACATCCCGTAGATACCAGGCACGCGGACACGCCGTCGTTAACAGAGGCGTAGGCCATTGCCGCATAGGAAGCACCCTGTTCGTGAAATGTCGAAACAGGGATTATTTCTTTATTTTTCGCAACGGCATCTGTCAGATACAAGATGCCCCGCCCCGATATAAAAAACACATGTTTCGCTCCAGCTTCATTCACTTTTCTGATTATATAATCAGCCACTCGTTCCATTTTATCCTACTTTCCCTGCCACAGTTGGTCTGAACTGTTCCATAATCTCAGGAATAACAAATCTTAGCTTTGCCTCACACACCAGTTTATTGTCAATATATCCGGCTGCATAACCTGCAGCTATTCCTCTCCGCCAAGACTGCACCTCGACTTCAATTTTAAGCCGCGCTCCTGGATAAACATCCTCATAAACATGTGCTTCATCACACGAAATAAAATTCGTTATCTTCCCCTTATTATCATCCAACATAAGCACAGGCATTAAGAATACTTCTGTAAGCACCTCTATCAGCATTGTAAAAGGTACAGGCTGATCCTCTTTAGCACTGCAGTGAAACAACCACTCATTTTCCGAAAAATACTTATATCCACACGCGCGTATACCCGGCTCAATACTTTCAATTGTATCGATCAAAATATACGGATACCGATGCCTGTGAAACTCTTGAATTTCTTTATTATCCATAGATTCTTTATCCTCCGCCTGTATGATTCTAATCCGTCATCACAAATTTAAACTCAGCACTACAGGCTTCTCTGCCGTTTATCAGGCCACTGACATTTCCCTTTCCACTTGATCCATCCCACTCCATAAGTTTTGCCTCTATGTCTAATCGAGAACCGGGAGTGATCCGCTCCTTCAATCTAATCCTATTCGCCGCTACTCCCCGCACCGTTTTTCCCTCATTGCCAGGTATGGTAAGAACCGTAAGAGTAAGCATCTGAAACAGAGCCTCCATCTGGATCATTCCAGGCATCAGTGGACTGTTAGGAAAATGTCCCTGGAAGTATCCTTCATTAACCGTCACATTTTTGTAACCAGCCGCAAAACTGCCCGGAATGACCTCAATGGCCCTATCGATCAGCAAAAAAGGATACCGGTTAATAACATATTTTTTAATCTCTCTTATTCCTAAATCTCTAAGTATTCTATTCCCTTCCATACAATTATGTCCTATAACCTTTCCGAATTATGCTTACATAAAAAACCCGCCATCGATTCCTATGATCTCCCCCGTGACATAACTTGCCATCTCTGACGCTAAAAATAAAACTACTTTAGCAACTTCTTCAGGCCGTCCCAAACGTTTTAAACCGATCGCTTCTATACTTTCACGAATTTTATCAGCACTCATCTCATAGAACATATTTGTATCTATGCTTCCAGGCGCAACCGCGTTAACTCTGATGTTCTGCCTCGCAAACTCTTTTGCCCAACTCTTTGTAAGACTCGCGACCGCTCCTTTCGTAGCTCCATATACAGACTGTCCAACATTACCTCTCAGTCCGACAATAGATGAAACATTGATAATAGACCCTCCATTTGGATTGCGCTTCATCAATCTCAACGCGCTTTGAACCATATAAATCGTTCCTACTATATTAACCGAAAGCATCTTCTCCAGTTTGTTATCATCAATCATTTCAATGACACCATCGAACTTTACTCCGGCATTATTTACAAGGACATCCAGTCGTCCGCCCTGCTCCATTTTTATCTTTTTAATATGATCCATAACCGCGGATTTATCCGTAATATCGAAAACTACAGGTATAACTTTTCCTTCAAGGGTATCGCAATCTTCTTTCAATCCCTCTGCTGATTCTTCTTTAAGAAGATTTGCATATACAACCGCCCCCTGATCAGCAAAAAGATGACAGATACTTCTTCCTATACCCTGATCGCATCCGGTTATCAAGGTAATCTTATTTCGTAACAATTTATCCATGGAATCTCTCTCCGATCATAAAATCAAGCCACCGTTTACATTGATCACTTCACCAGTAACATAACTTGCCATATCCGAAGCCAAAAACAATACCACATTGGCGATCTCTTCCGGTTCGGCAATCCTGCCCATTCCGATCTTCGCAAGTTCAAGCTTCAATTCCTCTTCACTGATGATATTAAACATGTCTGTATTGACATTTCCCGGCGCAACCGCATTAACACGAATTCCTTCAGCCGAATACTCTTTCGTCCATGTTCTTGTCATACTTTCAACAGCAGCCTTTGTCCCAGCATAAACAGTCTGTCCAATGTCACTTTCCTGTGCCATAATGGATGACATATTGATTATACAAGGAGAGCCAGATTTCCTAAGCAGCCTAATCGCTGTCTTTGTTACATTCAATAATCCAAATACATTTGTACCATAAATCCTCTTCACTGATACATCGGATACCATCTCCAAACGTTCAAGTATCGTAATCCCAGCATTGTTCACAAGAATATCTATCTTTTCCGCTTCTCTCTTTACCCTCTTAACACACTCCTTTATACTCTGTATATCACATACATCCAGCTGCACAGGAATGATCTTTCCTCGCCCGCTGTCCGGATATACAACCTCCCTGTTATCAGCATCTCTAAATCCACCATAAACAACAGCCCCTTCTGATGCTAATTTCTGACAAATAGCATTTCCTATTCCCCTGCTCGCGCCAGTGACAAGGGCTGTCTTGTTCTCAAGCATTAACATAAATCGCGCCTCCTGTCACTATTTGGTTTTAGGTTTAAACTGACTAAATACGTCGGGGATGATTATAGTGGATTCCAACTCACATGCCAGTTTTTCTTCCACATATCCTTTTACCTGCCCGCGGCAAAGTCCACGTTTAAATGAGAGTATTTCTGCATACATATCAAGACGGTCGCCTGGCCTTACTTCCTGGTGAAATGTCCCGGCATGTTTATAACCATGCACGATCTTACCTTCCATTCCTTCTGTAGTCAGTATAGCAACTGTAAGCATCTGTGCCATTGCCTCTACCTGAAGACATCCGGGCATATTCGGATCTCCCGGAAAATGGGCGGGAATATACCATTCATTATTTGTTATATTTTTATATCCCTTTGCATATCTGCCGGGTACCACTTCCAATACCCTGTCAATCAGCAAAAAAGGATACCGGTTTGGCTGATATCGCAATAATTCAACCGCATCTAAGGAAAATGCTTTATTATTCATCTTAATCCTCCTCTGTCTCTATCAAACTATACATCCACATATCAGACTTGGATCAAGATGCCTTGTCATTCCACCAATACCGTGGAGCAAAGCGAATTACTTCAGTTCTGTAATACCCCCCCCGAACGGCTCTCTATCATTCTGTCATCGGGTCGAAAGGTTCTTAACACATCGGGGATCACAATAACAAGATCTGCTTTACAAGCAATCCTGCCATTAAGATATCCCACAGATTTCCCCTTTGCCACACCTCTTTTATAGGAATCCAATTCAGAGAGGATGTCAAGCCGATCACCGGGAATGATCTTTTCTCTGAAATCCGTCACCGCCTTGATAAAAGCTGTCTTCTTCCCTTCATTACCTGGAATCGTTAAAAAGGACATGAGAAACATCTGTGTCAGGGCTTCCATTTGTACAAAACCCGGCACATTAGGCTCATCCTCAAAATGTGCCGGAAAGAACCATTCATTATAAGAAAAATTTTTATATCCTCTGGCCTTCCTTCCTGCTATGGCTTCTTCAACATAATCAATAAAAAGCAGCGGATATCTGTTCTGCTGAAACTTTTGAATTTCGAAAGCATCCATTTTTTTATATGTAATGCTTCCTTCATTCTCAACTTTTAACATTTCTTCACCTTCCTTCCACTGTTATCGCCTTTTTGTGACAAACCTAATAACCGAATCACAAATCCTCTGTACATCCTCATAGGTCATATACAGATTCATGGGGAGACTGACCGTATGTTCACTGACATACTCAGCATATGGGCAGGTTCCCCTGGCATAATCGTACATCCGATAATTGATGTTATTTGCATAATGGACGCCAGGGTAGATCTCTGCGGCATTCAAAGCTGTCATTAACTCATCTCGATTTTGAACACAAATCTGAAACAGATGACAAGCGCTCTCACATCCCTCCTCGATTCTCACCAGCTTAATCTCATCAGGATACTGCGAAAGGCGGTCACGGTACCACCGAACCAGCTGACGCCGATACGCGTTATCACGATCAAGGTACTTTAACTGTACAAGGCCGATAGATGCCATGATGGAATTGCCGTGGCCCTTGTCACCCACATACTCAACATCGTAACGCCACTTGTAATTTCCGGAGTCAGAACTTCTGGCATATGTATCTTTATTAATACCCAGCCAGCATTTCTTCCGAACGATCTCATCAAATTCTCCCTTTTTAAAGCAGATCATACCGCTGTCCGCCGTAGGTAGATTCTTAACAGCCTGGTAGGAATATACAACCACCTCAGCCTCACGTCCGGGGATTTCTCCTTTATAGCGTGTCCCAGCCATATGAGCCGCATCCAAAATCAATTTCAGACCATGCTCTTCACAGATCTTCACAATCTCATCGTAATGACCCATGTTTCCACCAAGACCTACATACATGACCGCCCTTGTCCTGTCCGTGATATGTTCCAGTACCGATTGTGGAGTCATACACATGGTATCGTCAATATCGGCAAACACAGCCTTCATATTGGATTTAAGAATTGCGTGATTGGAAGAAACAAAGGTGATCGGAGTTGTTATGATCTCGTCGCCGTCCTTCCAGCCATACTGCTCCTTCAAAATATCAACTGCCATATAAAGCCCGATGGTGGAAGAATTCAAGTAGTGGGCAAAAGGCAATCCCGTATATGCCTTCCATGCGTTTTCAAATTGCACGGTCTTAAATCCCATACCGGTCCAACCTGCTTCAAGGCACTCCCGAATCTCCATCAGACATTCATCAATTTCGTATTTTGCTTTAAACAACTGGATTCCCATTGATTTTATCTCCTTCCTGAATGTCTTTATTTTATGTGCCTTCAACTTTAAAAACAATCGACTATCCGTTTACCTCTTCTGCTCTGAAATACGGTCGCAGAGACTTAAAATATAAGCGCCATATTCAGTACCGCAATACCTGTTTCCATGCCTTCTCAACTGTTCCGTCGTGATCAGCCCCCGTCGCCAGGCCACTTCCTCCAAACAGTAAACATTCATACCACATTTATCCTGGATAATCTTCAAAAAAACCGATGCTTCCTGCACATTGTCCGGATTATCAACTTCAATCTCTACAAAACCTCTGTCCAGCATTGCCACATACATCTCATTTTTTGATGTATATTTCGATATAAATGTTGGAACATCTTCCTCTCTCGCAATATCCTGGAGTAATTGCGAAGGAAACAACAGAATAGGTATGTCAGAATAGTCATACTGTGTGCGAAGCGGTTCATCCTCATTGGAGCTTACGATTTTTTTATTCACATCCATCTTAATACGCGGCGCCCCAGGACTCCTCTTTGGAAGAGCCAGTACAGTAAAACGTTCCTTATGTATCATCGCTTTTTGAAAGAATCTTGTCTGGTCAACGCCATACAGAAGACATCTTCCATAAATAAGCATCGTATGTTTCGCCTCTTGATTCCAGAGTGTGACCGCGTCGCAGAGCGGCCCGGCAAAACTAACAAGTCTGATCCCATAACAGCCCCCATCTCCCATTGTCTGATCCATGTATCGCTTCTCCTGTTCATTGCAGACGATCAGTACCGTTCGGATTCCCACAAGGAGAAAATAGCTGAGTAAAAAGTAAACGATCGGTTTATCATAAACCATTGTATGGATTCCGATACCATATGGATTCTTGTCTGTAACGATAACGCCCTGCCAGTTCCCGTCGTGATGAACTACATCTCCTGCCAGAAGGCTGTCCGAATCAGTGTCCAGAAGGATAGACAATCTCCTTAAATATCCAATCTCCGGCAGACCTAATCCCCTTTCCCATTTGGAAACAGCCTTATCGCTGATGCCGATCCGGTCTGCCAGGTCTTTTTGCGTGTAGCCTGCCCGTTTGCGCAGGCAGGCAATAGCCTTTCCTACCTTATTTACATCCATAACTATCTATTCACTTTCTTCCTGATATAGGCATCACGCTCACGAAAGTGAATCCTCCATTTTTCTGAAAATAATTTAATTCCACCATTCCTCAAATAATAGAGTCCAAGATAAACCCAATCTGCCGGGCGGAGCAGGTAGTACCACAATTTACCTGTGAAAAAGCCTTTGCATGATCTCATTTTTTCATTATACATTGATATTTCCGGAACCTGTTTTTTTAAATATTCAATAATATAGTCTTCCGTAAAACTTTCTCGTAAATTCTTCTGTGAGGCAGTAATACAATCCTGTCGCAAACTGCCATTCAGAACAGCAGTTTCCAGTTTACAAAACCATGATTCACTGGTATTCTCTGCCAATAGTCCGTTGACACCATCCTGTACTACCTCTACATAAGGCACTACTTTTGAATAAACCCCACATACTCCAGACATGGCGTATTCAATATACTTATTAAAATATTTGCATTTCGTAAACCGATTATCTGCAAGCGGAGCGATACCAATGTCAAAATTTTCCTTTGCCATAAACTCACGATATTTCAGCAACGGCATTCCCTTTATATACCGAATCTCTGTCTTATCTTCATATTCTGAAAGATCAGGATTAACACCTACGAACGTAATTGAAATATTATCTCCATATCTTCCGATAAGCTCACAAACCGCAGTCTTGGCGTATTCGTTAAATAAAACTAAATGTCCCGGATTTGCGGCGTATACGATCTTCACTCTTTCATTCCGGACTCCGCTCCGCTCTACAATCTGTTCCGCCCTAACAATTGTATCTGTCTTTACAAACCGGCCTCCCACTGAAAGCCTTTTGTACTCCTCGCCTATGAAATTATTTGATGACCATACAGCCTCCGAATAGTGCAGCGTTTTTCTAAGGCTTCTTTGTCTCCAAGGCGCCAGCGGTTTGTAATGAAGCAGGTCATCATCACAAAAAGTAATCACAAATCTCCCTGATTCTCTAGCCCGCTTAGCTATTGCGGCAGACAGCGTGTCATTAGGCCGAATAAAAACAATAATTTGGTGCGCGTTAATGTCTGTCGGTTTTACGTCCAATAAAAAGGAAAAATCCGAACAGATATTACGATCAGGATCAAGATGCGAAAATATATCTCTGATCGTGCTGACTGTTGGCATGTCACGCTCATATATAAATAAAACGTCACTCATCTTGATTACCAAGTCGTTCCTCTCTTACAGTCTTTTGATCTTGTATGTAATTGTGAATCTTAGAAATAGTTCCTATGATTCCCGTCGATTTAAGATACACATAAACTAAATAAATACATTCCGTAAATCTAAATATAAAAAATTTTATCTTCAATGGTATCACACATACCCGCTTACTACTTCTCCCATATTGTAACTCCGGTATATCTTGTTTGAACTTCTGAATAATATACCCGGGCTCCATCTGTGTCGTGATCAAATCATAGGCATTCCTATAACACAATTTCCTAAGTTCAAGGTCATCGATCGCTTTACATAACACCTCAAACCATGAATCCACATCATTGTCTGCTAAAAAACCATTCTTTTCATGTTTCACAATCAGTGTATACGGCAATACCCGACTGTAAATTCCCACTATTCCGGCTATCGTATACTCAATAAACTTGTTAAAATATTTGTATTGGTTAAATTTATTGAATTCTAAAGGTGAAAGCCCAATATCATAATTGCCGCTTTGAATTGTCATACGGTATTGTCCTAATGGCATTGCATCTATATATTGAATCTTAATCTGATGCTCAAATGCTGACAAATCCGGATGAACACCAAAAAATGTAAATGATATTCTTCTTCCGTATTTTTTAATTAATTGGGGAAGTACTGGAAGAATAAATAATTCAAAAAGCTTTTCGTGATTTGCTCCTGCTGCGTATACAATCTTAATCTCATCCTCAATAATCTTTGTTTCCCTTTTCCACGGTGAAATCAAACAATTCGGTTCTACTGCTGTATTCATTGTGACGTACCTGTTCGTTGGTATTAATCTGGCATATTTCTCGGCCAATGCCGTATTAGAAGACAATATCAAGTCCGTACAAGAAAAGCCATCCTCAACAGCCTTTTTTCTCCATGAGAGATACTGTACTCTATTTACCTCTGATACAGGTAAGTTCAGTACGTCATCATCAAAAAATTGTATACAAAAAACCCCTGCAGAGCTGGCTTTTCTAATAAACATCTGCGCGAGAAGGTCCTGATTCCTTACAAGAACTACAGAATCAGCCCAATACAGCAATCCGCCTGTAACCTGATCCGTTGTCACAAATTTGCAGTTTAACCCTTTCTCTATTGCAGTTTTACTGGTAAATATCTCATATAATCCTTCAGATGTTGCCATCCTTCTTTGGTATACAAATAAGATCTTTGACATAATTCCCCTTTGTCATGCATCCTCACATCATTGTTGATTCATAACATGATCAAACAGCTCAACTGTAAGATCATTTTTCAAAAGTAAGTTTCTGTTTTCCTTTGTGAGCTTCTTAATATCACTCAAATTAAAATTTTCAATTCTTTCTATTACCTCATCCGTCAGCCTGCGTTTTACGACTTTTCCATTAATAACAATTGAATACTTAGGGATGTCTTTCGATATTACGGAACCTGCGCCTATCACGCTTCCCTTTCCTATTGTAACACCTGATAAAATCGTAACATCCTGACAGATCCATACATCATCTTCAACAATAATAGGACCTTTTGACCCTGTGGTTTCATTTGGTTCTTCACCTAACACATGACTTATATAAGGAAATGTTGTGATCCTGTGAAGAGGATGCACCCCCCCAAGCAAAAACGAAACACCTTCCGCAATTGAACAATAATTGCCGATAACCAGGCGTTCCTTTGGATTATCCCAACACAACACCCTCAATCTTCCATACGTACAATCTCCTACAACTACCTTCGAAGTATCAAATTTGTTGTCCGCAATTGTTCCATTATGACAGTTTATCTCTCTCCAATCTTTCTGGAAAGCGATCAGGTCCGCTTTAACTTTTAGTGACAACATAATCTCTTTTCTGCATTTCCAGAGAATACCCAGTCGTCTGAATAAATCCATATGGCTCAATCTCCAAATCCATCCTTCAATCTATGATATTTTTAATTTCTGTTTCAACAATTCTGCCAATTCCTGATAACACATATTTTTTGTCACAATCGACCCAATAAGATAGGTTACAATTCCTACAAATATTTGTATAACCATAATCACATTGTCATTGCTTATAGGAATCTGTCCTGCCAACCATACAGTTATTGCCATACATATACACAAGCATATCGCTGGCTCCATATCTTTTACCCATTCCATATACTTGTAGCCAATCTTACTTCTGGTAAATGTCTGGGTTATAATTACATTGATGATCGCAACCCCGGCAGAAACAACAGAAATACTATATATGTTTGTCCTAAATACAAATACAGCCAAGCTAACTCCTACAATAAGTAACAACATTCTTACAACCTCGATAAACACCCCTTTCTTTGGCTCTCCCAAAGCATATATAAACTGCATATTGATTGATCTTAATGGGTTTACTCCATAATAAATACACGCAAAAGTTAAAATAGGAACACAGGCACTCCATTTGTCAGTAAACAAGAAGGTGATCAGCTTCGATCCAATCAGGGCCAAACCAGTCATCATTGGAAAGATCACATAACAAGACATTGATACAAGCTTTTTACAAATTCTTTTTAATGCCACAGGATCATTTTGGCAGGACGAAAATGCCGGGAGCATTACTCCACTAACAGCGCCAAAGGTTTGAAGGCATATCATTTCAGGAAGCTGATTTCCTTTACTGTACAACCCTAGATCAGACATAGAATAACGTTTTCCCAGCAGGGCATTTGAATAATTATTTCCTATAAAATCCACAAATGTTGCCATAAGTAAGAACATACTGAATCCAGCTAAAGATCTCATTCCCTTCCTATCAATGTGTCTTGTGGGTCTCCATTTGATCCGTATAAAAAGAACAATATTAGTAATAGCGTCCCTTGATAACGTATAAAAGACCAATGCCCATACGCCTCCCCCTATACAGGCAAAAAATATTCCTATCATTCCGCTGACAAAGTTTGCTATTATATTTGCAAGACATAATTCTTTGAAACGAAATTCCCTTGTTATTCTAGCTGTTTGTACATTCCCAAATGCACATATAAATAAAGATAACATCTGAACCCTAAGCACGACCGTAAGAATAGGCTCTTCATAAAATGACGCAATTACTGGGGAAAACACAAAAAACAATACATAGCATATTGTAGCAAAGGCTAATCCAATATAAAACGCGTTATTATAATCTAACTCATCAACATCTTTTTTTCTAATCAGCCCTGCGCTAAGTCCGCTCTGAACAATAATTGTCGAAAGACTGATAAAAATATTGGTCAAGGCTATTATTCCATAGTCTTCTGGGAAAAGGATTCTTGCCAAAATAATAGATATAACCAAGGAAACTCCCTTTGTGGAAATTGCTTCTACGATTTTCCATATAGCACTTGTGGCAAAAGTTTCTTTTTTGATCATGATCTCACTCATCTCTCCTTGTCTATGGAAACATGCTATTTTCCCCAAGAAACACAAATACGGATGAAGGTGTTCCTAAATATGGCAATGTCTGATAAAAAGCAATTATATATGTCCAGCCAGAAACAGCTAACGCATATAAACCCACTTTCATTCTTGGATATACCAATGACACTTTTGACGCATTAGCAACATTCTCCGAATACTTTTGAAGTATATATGCTGTCATAGCATATAAAACTGTATTAATACCATGTATGACAAAGATCAGACGCATATATGTATCATTTAATCTTAAAAAGGGGATAAATAAAATCGTTATTATATTCAGGTCACTTATTATCTCTGCGGTACGGAATTGGCTACCTGTACTATCATGTCTGCCAACTATCCTTTTTGCCTTCTGTGTCAAATATATATTTCCAAATAAAATGATCAGTTCAGCTAAAAACCCTTTCAGGTTCGGGTATCCCTCTTTCTCTCCCCCACCGCTTAGCCAAGTTATTATTTTTTCTCTGTCAGTATAATGGCTAACTATATTCAGCAAAAGGTTCGTATGCTGGACGATCAATATGCCCATAATCGCAATGATAAGAAAAAGGATAATCCTAATCTTTGTCGTATTCTTCTTTACCAAAAACATAACCCCAAATAGTATTGATGAATAGTGTATCAATGTAGCTATGAGAAGAAAGATACAATATCCCCTTACATTTTTCTTTGATCCATCAAATAAAAAGGTAAAACCATACATCACCACTGCGCACGCCAAAGCTGCTCTCATACCTGAAATCTGCCAAGGAAATGGAGCTATCATATACATTGCTGCCGCCAAGGCCTTAAGTTGGCAAATTTTCCGAAAAGTAAGATTAAGGAAAAATATTAACAGCGTCGCTATAACCATCCTGAATTCTACAAATGAAAGTCCAACTGATCTGCCAAAAAGCATCATAGCAGAGAACAGGGGCTCAAACGCGTCACGCATACCCTCATTATAGATCCACTCATAAACGGATGTATCTGGCGCCCCTGTATTCAGCGAAAATAAAAGCCACATGTAGACCATGATCCCCCAGTACAACAGCTTTGATCTTGGAATAAAAACCGCCATAACAAATAACGTGATTAATATTACAATTGACATATCCATCTCTCACTTATTGATCATCATTTCTAATCTCTGTTCAAAGTCAAATTCCTTCAATCTCTCATCTGAGACTCTTTTAACATCATTGTGCAAGAAAGTATTTATTTCGTCAAAGTTATCCTTACCTAAAACGAAATATGTATTTCTATCATAAAGCTCAAAATCTTTTACCCCGCGATTATTTGTAATACATTTTATTCCATCAAAAACTGCCTCCATCTCTCTCTGTGTCACACTTTTTTGTCCTTTTGGGACAATATTCAAAACCGCCCTTGTGTCAATCAACAAATCTAGGTACTCTTCATATGTCAATAATTTTTTATAATATCTTTTTTTTAAACGCAGAAACTGCCGGTCCGCGCAAATATGAAAATATGTTCTCAATCCCTTATCATTTAACCTTCTTTCCAACTGAAATAAATAACCAGCTCTCCCCTTATCACGGCCAATATAGATTACATCATACTTTGGGTTGGGATTTGGTGTCCTTTTATACTCTGTAAAAAAAGAGGGTTTACACCATTTCATTGAGTAACGTTCGCAATCATCCTGGTCATAGGACCACTTCTCCACATATTTATCAACACTTTCCGGATTAATGGTCCTATCTGCTCTATTCTCGTATGATAATATAATCCTTGATCCAGGATGGTTCTGCCTGATCCACTCTAAATAATCCGGTAAGATCAGAGGATCAAAAACCACAAAAATATTGCTATTTACGTTTTGAATACATGTATTGTACCATATCTTTTGATAAGGCAGTTTAAACCGAAACCATATCTCACGCATGACTCTCAGTAGAAGGCGATTCCCTCTATAGGGAGTATATATTTGATACCCATAATGCTGAATCGCGTCAAACACATAATCTTTTTTTAGTTTTGCTCTAATAATACATACATCGCGCTTATCCATGCTATTCTCTTTTCCATTCTTCTAATCAAATCAGTTTTCGGTCTCCTATAAGTTCATATTCTTTCCTCATCCGTTTTTCTACTACAGTAAGGTCATACCTTTTTAATCTCAGCCTGTTTCTCGCCACACAGCCTTCTGTTATTCTTTTTAAATCATCACGGGAATTATCTGTAAAATTCCTTAATACCCTTACAACATCACCAACGCTATTCTCGTCAAATATATACGCACTCTCATGAATCAGATCCATATTTCCTCGTATCGCGCTGCAAACCACCGGAGTCTCACAAGCGATCGCCTCCATAAGAGCCATGGACAGACCCTCCTGATGTGATGGAAAAATAAACAGGTCAGCCGCTTGGCATAATTCGCTTATATCTGTCCTAAATCCAAGAAATCTTATCTGATCATCCAAACCTAAACTGTGAACAAGAACCCTCAACGCACTCTCCCCTCTGCCCTTACCCGCAATAAAATATCGTATGTTTGGATTCTGCATTTCACTTAAAGCTCTAATAACAACTTCATGGTTCTTACGGGGTATCAATTCACCTACAGAAAGTAAAAATATTGCTTTTTTGTCCACCCCTAACTCTTTACGCTTTTTTTCAGGATCTGCCAAATTTCGATTAAATTTTTCTGTATCTATCCCTACACCTGGAATGTATACCGTCCTCTTGGCATGAAACCTTTCCTTTGCCCTCTTATAGTCTTCTCGATTAATCGTGATGAGGACATCTGTGATCCGACTCAGTTCTTTCTCTATTGGATAATAAAACAACCAATTTTTCTTCGGAGCACCATCATAAAAGTGGAAGCCATGAGCTGTATATATACTTTTGATCCCATTCTTCCTTCCTATGATACGACTGACAACTCCACCAATAGGACTATGCGCATGAATGAAGCTATAACCATCCTGAACTTCTATGTGATGATGTCTAAAATGATTCTGTGGCTTCGCTTTGCCTTTGACTACATTATCAAGCTGCTTAAATACCTTTAAGTTAGCACGGATATCCTTGATATTACGTTCAAATTCTATGTGGTAACAATCAACATCCAGCTCATCAAGTAAATTCAAAAGCTCTCGAATTTTCTCATCTGTGCAGGTATTGCCATTACTAAAATTTGCCGCAACATCTACATCAAACCCCATTGATATAAGAAGTTTAATGTTAGGAATATTGAATTGATCAATCATCGATGCAACAGATGCCACTATAAGTACCTTTTTATTGTTTCTGTCAGTATTAGCCACCTCTGTGGCAAGTATTGACTCTTTAAGATTATAGATCTGATAGGGAAAAGAATATCTGGACAATGCCTGATCATAGCAGCTGCTTCCAAAAGCTTTATCAATCAATCCGCTGATCTTCCCCGGAATACAAGAGGCTATCTTTACAACCATATTGAGACTCTTGCTTATCCGTACTGGCTTTTTCGACGCAATACCAATCTCCTCTGCCATTCGACTCGTCTTTGTATACTCCCCATTTTGAGGAAAATACACACCATTCTCTCCGGAAATTATCAGCTGGCACAGAAATTCACAAAAATTATCAATAAAAAGCATAGAGCGCGCATTCGCAATATCTGGAAATAATGGCAGTTTACGGGCTATCTTGCTTAGTGTTGAATAATTTCCTTTACTTCCTGGTCCATAGATCATTGGAGATCTGATAACAGCAATCTTAAAATCATCTGTCTCAAGGTTTCTTACCGCCTTATCCGCCTGCCATTTTGAATCTCCATAACAATTGATTGGAAATGGCTTCGTATCTCGTGTGATCATTTTTTCTTGTCCTAACCCGGCGCTCTCACCATAGATGATCATAGAGGACATAAAAACAAATTGATTTACACCAGCTGCTTTAGCCTTTCTGGCTATCTCTATCGCCAGATCTGTATTGACTGTATAATATGTCTCCTTCATCTTAGCAGACACATTTCCAACATCTGTGTGAGCGATTCCCGCAACATGATAAATCGTATCATAAAGAGCAAAATCGCTATCTCTCCAACTTCCATCTACCATATCCAAAGTTTCTATCGCCAAAGTTGGATAATGTTCAGCTGCGTATTCCCTGAAACTTTCCCCAACATAGCTTCCGGATCCTGTAATCAGAACCTTTTTCTTGATATGTTTGTCAATTTTTATATCCTTATCGCATCCAAATACAACTGCTGGATCAATTTCGGGCACACCTGAGCGTAAAGTTTTTCTCATCCCTCCTGTATCACCTTCAACAATACCTTCATGACGCAACACAGAAACTATTGTTCCAAGAAAACAGTGGATGTCCATCATCAAGCCCTGCTTTTCAACATATTCTCCATCCATCCGCGCTTTATCTGGTATACTCAACTCATCCCGTCCATTGATCTGTGCCCATCCAGTCAATCCTGGCATAACGCTATTTGCGCCGTATTTTTCACGTTCACGCACTAAGTCACCCTGGTTCCACAAAGCTGGACGAGGACCTATTATGCTCATCTTTCCGCGGAATATATCCCAAAGCTGGGGAAGTTCATCTAAGCTGGTCTTTCTTAAAAATCTTCCAACCTTCGTAATGTATTGGTCAGGGTCAGTTAGCTGATGAGTCGGAACATCATGAGGAGCATTGGAACGCATGGTCCTGAATTTGTGGATCAACATATAATGCTTGTCCTTCCCAATCCGTTTCTGTGTAAAGAAAACAGCTCCAGGATCATCAATCCACACCGCAAAGCTGATTCCTGCTACAAGCGGCGATAAAAGTACAAGCCCCCCAAAGGAAAACATTTTATCCAGAGCAGGCTTTATCTTCCTCTCATATACAGTTACTTTCCTCATATCATGGCATTTCTCATACCACTTATCTTTATCTGACACATCATACTCTGGGTGGAGATACGGGTTATCGTTGTCAATATTACCATCCTCTGTCTTTTTCTTTGCAACCACATTCAAAACTCCATAAACAACCCCTAAACCTGCTCCTATAATTAAGAGACCTTTAACGAAACCCTTTCTTTGCATCCAGGTCTTTTCCGTAATTTCCGGCCCCAACATAGCCAGCTTCCCTTCACCATGAATTCCCATGCTGATATATCCTTTCCGTCCAAATTACATACCACACTCATCCCATGCCCTCTCAACTTCTATTCCAAGATACAAAATCTGTCTCCGCCCCATAAAATTAGTCTCTAACTCAGCAATCCTTTTATGAAGATTCACCCTCCTTACCTTGTCCCCAATATTTACCAAGGGACCTGACAGATATTCAATCTTCCCATTTCCCACAAGCTTTATTGTGGATATGCCAATGTGTCCATTTTTATCTGTAAGTTTTTTCATTAGATCGAATTCTTGCGGCTCCAATGTAGACACATATTCATCATCACTAAACATAAGCTTTGGTTTTGGTACTTTTTTTAGTTCTCTGTACACCTTATCCGGCTGGTCTGTATCAATAAACACATATCCAGGAAATAAATTCTCATGAACAGTCTGCCATTCCCCTCTATATTTTTTTCTTCTGCTTCTGGTTAAATGGAAGCATCGAACATTCAGCCTTCCTTGAAGAAGGCCCTCAATAAAACTCTCTGTATCTTCTTCATTCCTGTCCCTCACATGTACAACACACCACATTTGATCATCACTCCATTTTAAAAAGAGAAACCTACTAAAAATGTTCGCTTAACTGATTGTTAAGCGACACTTTTTATTTAAACAAATTCTATAAGATCATTTTCGATAACAAATTTGATTATATCATCATTTTTAATAGGTGTCAACAGAAGCAATTTGTCATTTTTTGTACAAAACAGCATATAATTTCTTAAAAATTTAAATTTTAGAAAGTAATATCTGACAAAAAAGAGATTTTACTTTTATAAAAGTGTCGCTTAACAATCAGTTAAGCGACACTTTTATGCATTCAATTTAGATTTCGATTAAAACAATCACCTTGCCTTTTCCAAATTTCTGTTATACTATCTTTATAAAAACAACAAAAACTTCCACCCTTAACAATAAACAATCCATTATCCCATCAACCCCACAAGGAGGGAAACTCCATGGCCAGAACCATCGGAATCTGAATTCAAAATTTTGAACGAATCATAGCTAATCACTGTTTCTATATCGATAAAACCAACTTTATCAAAGACTGGTGAGAAAACGCAGACGAAGTAACCCTGATCACCCGCCCCAGACGATTCGGCAAGCCCCTAACCCTTGACATGGTACGACGGTTCTTCTCCACAGAATACGCGGGCCAGAGCAGCATCTTTAAAGGTTTGTCCATCTGGAAGGAAGAACACTTCCCCCGCTACAGGGTACCTATCCTGTCATCTTTTTAAGTTTTTCCGGCATTAAAGCCGACTCATATGAAGAATGCCGTATAGAGATCTGCAAAGCTATCACTATCTCTGTATTTGTCCCGGTATTATGGAAAGAAAGTCCTGATCCTGCTGGATGAGTACGACACACCGATGCATGAGGCCTATGTCTGTGGATACTTAAAGGAGCTGACCGGATTTTTGCGTAAGCTGTTTAACTATACCTTCAAATCTAACCCCTATATGGAGCGGGCTATCCTTACCGGTATTACCAGAGTAAGTAAGGAATCGATCTTCTCCGACCTAAATAACCTGGAAGTGGTCAGCACCACCTCAGAGAAATATGAGACCGTCTTTGGTTTTACTCAACAGGAAGTATGGGCTGCCCTGGAAGAATATGGGCTGTCTGATCAGAAGGAAGAGGTCCGGAACTGGTATGATGGTTTTTCTTTCGGACACAGGCACGATATCTATAACCCCTGGTCTATCCTGAATTATCTTGACAAAGGCCGTCTTGCCCCCTACTGGACCAGCACCAGCAGCAACCGTCTGGTGGACCAGCTGATCCGCCGGGGAAGCCCCAAGGTAAAGATCATCATGGAAGACCTTCTAAATGGCAGAGCTTTGGAAAACCTGATAGACGATCAGATCGTTTTTGACCAGTTAGAGCGCAGGGAAAGCGCTATCTGGAGCCTTCTTTTAGCCAGCGGTTATCTGAGGGTAGAAGATTTTTGGCTGGACCATAAAAATGGCCGCACGGTCTGCCGACTGATCTTAACTAACCGGGAAGATAAGGCCTTTATCCTGGAATTTAAAGTAAAAGATGAGGATACCGGGGAACAAACGCTTAAAGATACCGTTCAGGCGGCGTTGAAGCAGATTGAAGAGAAAGGGTACGGGGCATCTTTGGTCAGCAAAGGGATTGAAGATACGAGAATACGGAAGTATGGATTCGCGTTTGAGGGGAAACAGGTACTTATCGGATAAAACAGACAAAAACCCGGAACAACCAGCCGCTCCCGACGGTTGTTCCGGGTCTCATTATGAGGGGTAACCCCAAATATTCTGTGATCGCCTCCCCCTGCCAGAGGATTCCATCAATTCAAATATTCCACTCCTTCATCCCCTCCTCAACAAACTTCTCCAGGCCTCCACGATCGCTTCGCAATATGGTACATAGGCTCCTCGATCCATGTTATCATAATACTCGATCAAATCCCGAATCTCATCCGCTGAATAATCTTCTTCAAAAAATCCGCTGGCTTCAATGGCATCTTCCCGATTCCTGACCAGATAATAGCTGTTAAGTCCCAGATGATCGATCATCTCTTTTGCCCCTCTGCGCTCCTCATCCCGCCCTGACGGGTACACAGTTCCATCCAATCCATACCGAAACATCCCTTCTATCTCCGGGCTGGCAGGGCTGACCATCAAAGGAGAATACCAATCATCCTTTCTATGACCGCAGTGATCCTCTGCGGGATCCTCCCCAATCCCCTGACACGATGCCAGCAGATTTCCATACTCCATATCCTCGGCTGGAAATCTGCCCTTAGGCCTAAAATGTTCCACATGGGAACTGTCTATATCCAAACGGCCCATACAATAACAGCAAATATACCCCTGTTCTTTCAGAAGCTCTTCTCTCAGCCTCCGTCTCTCTCTTTCCGGAAGATCATTTTTATAAGTGGCCTTTCTGCCGGCTGCCGCCTTAAAATCCCTCTTCCACCTCTCAAACCACTCCGGAGGATCACTCTTTATGATTCGTTTCATTCCTTCGTCTCCTGGCGATCTGCACCCTTGCCTTTGTCGTACTGTTATTTCTGCACTGAGTCATCTTATCTATCCTGCCTGCCAGCTCCTCCGCCAGCTCATAGTCCCTCTTCTCCACTGCCTCAAACATCTTTGCAATCAGACCCTTTACTTTCTCTGACAGCGCCCCCGTACCCATCAGCTCCTCCAGGATCACATTGGAATCCCAGCCATACAGCGACGGGTATGAATACGCGTTTACCTGGCCGTCTTCCTTTTTCAGCGTAAAGATCTTATAGTCCTGATCTGCTTCACCTAAGATCTGAGGAGAATGGGTGGTGACAATAAACTGAATATTAGGAAATGTATCCTTAAGGACCCGTAAGATCTTTCTCTGCCACTGGGTATGCATGTGAAGCTCCAGCTCGTCGATCAGCGCCACCCCGCTGCCCTTTAGAGGATCGGCAAGGGACGGATTGGCAATGGCCAGCCTCCGGGCCAGATCGCCAAACAGCGCCAGCGTGCATTTCTCCCCGTCCGACAGCTGATCTAAGCTTAAAGAAATACCTTCCTTTTCTATAAGCATCATAAGAGGCTGCCGCTCAATATGGATATGGTCAAAGTCGTCCAGCATGGCCAACATGGCCCTTCGAACAGCGCCCAGATCTCTGTCCTCATGGTTCATGGCGGACCGGACCTTCTCCTGATTCTCCAGATCCTCCCGCATTCGAAACCATTCAAACAAAGCGCTGAAATCCAGCTTGCTCTCTATGGCCTTGTCAAAAGCGCTCAGTTTGGAATACTCTGTCTGCTTCGCGTTTTTAAGCGGAATATCCACCACCAGCCGGTTTACTCCGTAATTCACAAATACGGGCATATTCTTTTTATCTTCCACAAGTACCAGATTGCCGTCTTCATCCTCATGATTTTTCGCAATATACTGATCCTCAAAATACGTGATCACATTATTTAAAAATTTATAGTGTCTCTTTCCTTCCAGTTTACTTATGGTGCGGTAGTATTCATATTCCTTTCCGGAAGCAAACCGAAACCTCCCTGTAACAGAAGCCTTTGATTTACCTGCCATAATATCTTCTTCCTTTAGATCAGCCAGTCGCTTAGAGCTGTTTAACAGCTTTCCGATAATATTGGCATACAAAAGATCAATGGAACGCAAAATAGAAGACTTGCCCACACCGTTCACGCCGAAGATCACTGCGCTCTGCCCGTCAAGCTCCAGGTCCAGCTCTTTTATCCCCCTGAAATTCTGCAGTACGATCCCTGATATCTTCATTCATCACCCCATATACTTTCCGCGCCGCAAAAGCATGCATTGCCGTTTTTCCATGCATTGATTTTAACATAAGGCCATAGTTTTAGCAAGGCACGGCCCTTATACTTTTTTGACCATATTTTCGAGCTGCCGTATAAAAAACCCGGAACAACCAGCCGCTCCCGCCGGTCATTCCGGATCCCATCATAAAAGACACGCCGTCAACTCCTACCTATCCTCCCGACGTCTCTCCCTCTTCTCCTTCTCTTCCTTCCCGGCCAGATCCCCAGGTCTCATGCTCAAGTTCACCCGGCCCATCTTGTCGATCTCCATGACCTTCACCGTCACTTCATCCCCGATGCTGACCACATCTTCCACCTTAGCCACCCTCTTGTCAGACAGCTTGGAAATGTGGACCATGCCGTCCTTATTGGGCGCCAATTCCACAAAAGCCCCAAAATTCATGATTCTTACAACCGTCCCTGTGTAGATCTGCCCAACCTCAATATCTGTCACAATACTCTCAATGATCTTAACCGCCTTGGCGATCATCTCCTTGTCCGTGCCGCACACGGACACGCTTCCGTCGTCCTCAATGTCGATCTTCACGCCGGTCTCCTCGATGATCTTGTTGATCACCTTGCCCTGCTTGCCAACCACATCCCCGATCTTCTGGGGATCAATGGTGATCTGCTCGATCTTGGGCGCATACTTGTTCACTTCTTTTCTCGGCTCCGCGATGGCGGGCTTCATGCAGGTGTCCATGATAAACAGCCTGGCCTCCCGGCACCGGGCGATGGCGCCCTCCACGATGGGCCGCGTAAGGCCGTGGATCTTGATATCCATCTGGATGGCCGTGATGCCCTCCCTGGTCCCGGTCACCTTAAAGTCCATATCCCCAAAGAAATCCTCCAGGCCCTGGATATCCGTCAAAAGCACAAACTCGTCGTCCCTGTCCCCGGTCACCAGACCGCAGGAGATCCCGGCCACCATCTTCTTAATCGGCACCCCGGCCGCCATAAGGGACATGCAGGAAGCGCAGGTGGACGCCATGGACGTAGAGCCGTTGGACTCAAAGGTCTCGGACACGGTGCGGATGGCGTAGGGGAACTCTGCCTCGCTTGGCAGCACCGGGATCAGAGCCCGCTCCGCCAGAGCGCCGTGGCCGATCTCCCGCCTTCCCGGCCCTCTGGAAGGTTTCGTCTCGCCTACGGAGTAGGACGGGAAATTATAGTGGTGCATGTACCGCTTGCTCACCTCGTTCTCGTCAAGCCCGTCCAGCTTCTGCTGCTCGGACAGAGGAGCCAGGGTACACACGTTGCAGATCTGGGTCTGTCCCCTGGTAAACATGGCAGAGCCGTGAACCCTGGGGATGAGATCCACCTCAGCGGACAGATGGCGGATCTCATCCATCTTCCGGCCGTCGGGACGCTTGCCGTCCTTTAAGATCATCTTCCGCACCGTCTTCTTCTGGTACTGGTACACAGCCTCGGACAGCGCCTCCAGCCACTCTTCCCTGTCCGCGAACTTCTCCGCCAGCTTCTCGGTGATAGCCCGGATATTGGCCTCTCTGGTCTGTTTGTCGTCCGTAAATACAGCCTCCTCCATCTCCTGGGGCGGCACGGCCTCCTTGATGGCCTCAAACAGCTCCTCCGGAATGGCGCAGCTGGTATAGCCGTGCTTTTCCCTGCCCACTTCCGCCACGATCTTGTCAATAAACGCGATGATGTCCTGGTTCACCTCATGAGCCTTGTAAATGGCCTCGATCATCTTGTCCTCCGGAACCTCGTTGGCTCCCGCCTCGATCATGATCACTTTCTGCCTGGTGGAGGCCACGGTCAGGTTCAGATCCCCCACCTTCCACTGCTCCTGGGACGGGTTGATCACCAGCCTGCCGTCGATCATGCCCACCTGGGTCATGGCGCAGGGGCCGTCAAAGGGAATATCCGATATAGAAGCCGCGATAGCCGCCCCCAGCATAGCCACCAGCTCCGGACGGCACTCCGGGTCCACGCTCATAACCATATTGTTCAGCGTAACGTCATTGCGGTAATCCTTTGGAAACAGAGGGCGCATGGGGCGGTCGATGACCCGGCTGGTAAGCACCGCGTTCTCGCTGGCCTTTCCCTCCCTCCGGTTAAATCCTCCCGGAATCTTTCCCACCGCATACAGCTTCTCCTCATACTCCACGCTTAAGGGGAAGAAATCAATGCCCTCCCTGGGCTCCTTTGACGCTGTGGCCGTGGAAAGCACCGTGGTCTCGCCATAGTGCATAAACGCCGCGCCGCCTGCCTGCTTGGCCACTCTGTCGATATCAACGGTCAGAGTCCTTCCGGCTAACTCCATAGAAAAACTTTTGTACATGGTCAATCTCCTTTTCAATCATATTTTGTGGCGGAACCACCGTCACTTTCCATAACTTAGGATCTGTGGCGGGGTCCCTTCCTTCCGGGATCCTGACACGGGGATCCCTGTCTATGATCCAGCAGAAGAAGCCGAAACTACTGAAAAACATACCGCAAGGCAACCAGCGCTGCCCTCCCGCCGGCAAACCCCGGTCCGGGGCAATTTCGCCTTACACGCTTCCGGCGATATGCTTTTCAGCGGTCTCGGAACAGATCTCCTGCACGAATCCAAACGCTAAAAACTTACCGCAATACCCAAAGATAGGGTGGAATCCCTTCCACCCTAATGCTGGCTCTATTTATTTTCTGATTCCAAGCTTCTCGATAAGGGAACGGTATCCTTCCAGGTCCGTCTTCTTTAAGTAGTCAAGAAGCCCGCGCCTCTGGCCTACCATCTTTAAAAGTCCCCGTCTGGAATGATGGTCCTTCTGATTCTTCTTCAGATGCTCGGTCAGCTCGGTGATCCGCTCTGTCAGGATCGCGATCTGAACCTCCGGTGAACCTGTGTCCCCGGGCTTTCTGCCATACTTAGCGACAAGCTCTGCCTTCTTTTCCTTTGAGATCATGGTAATTCCTCCTAAAAATAATATTCTGACCGAGGACCAAGTAGCTGGTTGGAGTATCCAAAAACTGAGCCCCGGCGTTTTCATACCGATTAATCTTAGCACAATGCCTTTTCCTTGTCAAGATAGGAAAGTCCATATTCTTTATCCCGTTTCAGCTGCTCTTTCAGCTGTTCCAGAGAATCAAATTTCTGTTCCGGCCGCTCAAAGTTTAAAAGCTGCACCTCAATATCCTTCCCGTACAGATCCTTGTCCAGACCAAAAATATAGGTCTCCACCCCCACGGCACAGTCCCTTTCCACCGTAGGCTTTCTGCCGATGTTGGTGATGCCGCCAAAGATCCCGTCTTCTGTCACCACCCTGGACACGTAAACCCCAAAGGGAGGCAGAAATTTTTCCTCCGGAGGGATGATATTCACCGTGGGAAATCCCAGGACAGGCCCGCCTACATGGTTGCCGTGAACCACCGTCCCATGGATGGCGTAGGGCTCTCCCAACAGCTTGTTGGCCTTCTCCATGCGGCCCCCTGCCAGCTCCTCCTTGATGTAAGTGCTGCTGATGTCCCGCGTCTCATCCCGCTCCTTGACGATTACCTCCAGCTCATATCCATATCTGGAGGACAGCTCTTTCAGGACCTGGGCGTTTCCCGACCTCTGATACCCAAACCCGCAGTCCGTCCCCACCACCATGGCCCTGGCGTTCATCTTTCCGATCAGGATCTCCCTGACAAACTCCTCGGCAGAAAGATGGACCACATCCCTGGTAAAAGGATATTCCACCAGGTAGTCGATCCCCATCTTCACCATATTGTTCCTCCGCTCCTGGTTGGTGGTGATCACCTTCTGATCCGTCCCTGAAAGCCTGGCCACCGGAGCCGTGTCAAAGGTAAATACAGCCGCCCGGTATCCCTTCTGCCTTTTCAGTTCCAGCATCCGCCCCAGAAGTTTCTGATGTCCCTTGTGGCGGCCATCAAATTTGCCGATGGTCACCACAGTGGGCTCCTCTATTTTAAAATCGGTCTCTCCGATGAAACAATCCATCCGTTGCGTCCTCCCTGCCTTTGCCCGTCAACCGCCGCCAAAAAATAATTTCCACGGTTTCAGCCTCATGTTACCCGGCTCCCAAGCATAGATTCCCATAAACTGCCCGCTGCTGTCATAAACGCGAAAGCACATTCCATCTGCCGTCTCTTTCCACACATCAGTCGCCTTTTCCCCCTGGCCAGCCGCCGCCAGCTCTGCCTTCAGGGGATTTCCGTTATGCAGCAGCCGGTCGCCTTCCCTGGCCGCCTTCACAGCCGGGTAGTGAGAAAACATGGCCTCAATGGATACCAGATGCCTGTCTAAGGCCCCCTGATCCCTCAGGCGCCGGATCTGGGCAAGGGTCAGGCTGTCTTCGATCCCAAACCGGTCCACCCTGGTGCGGGTAAGGGACTCCATACAGCCGCCGCAGCCCAGGCTTTGGCCGATGTCATGGCACAGGGTCCTGATGTAGGTGCCTTTGGAGCAGCTGACCGTCATGACAACCCTGGGAGGTTCCACGGACTCAATGTCAATCCCATAGATCAACACCTGCCGGGGCTGGCGCTCCACCACCTTGCCGGCCCTGGCCAGGTCGTACAGTTTCTTTCCGTTGACCTTCAGGGCAGAATACATAGGCGGTATCTGGGCATACTCCCCCACAAAGCCCATGATGGTCTCCTCCACCTGCCCACAGTCCAAATCCCCCGGATCCGTCTCTCTTAAAACCTGCCCCCAGATATCCTGGGTGTCCGTCTCCTTTCCAAGGAGCAGACCGGCCCGGTAGGTCTTGGTCTTATCTGTCAGCATGTCGCACAGGCGGGTGGCTTTGCCTAAGCACACAGGAAGGACGCCCTCCGCCTCCGGGTCAAGGGTTCCTGTGTGGCCGATCTTTTTCTGCCCAAGGATCCCCCGCAGCTTTGCCACCACGTCATGGGAGGTGTAGCCCCTCTCCTTATACACGTTGATGATCCCGTCAATCATGGTCATTTACCGCCAAAAGCTGCTTCTCAATATGCTCTGACAGGTTGTTGACCACATCGTGGATACTCCCCGACATGGTACACCCCGCGGCCCGCACATGGCCGCCTCCGCCGAAATAGGCGGCGATCCTGCTGACATCCACCACATAGTTGGAGCGCATGCTCACCTTATACATATGGTTGTCAACCTCATACAGGAAGATGGCGCACTCCACCCCGTCAATGGTCCGCAGATGATCCACAATCCCGTCCAGGTCCTTGGGGGTGACGCCGTAAAAGTCCATATCCTGGCTTTTGACCACAGTAAAGATGCACTTCCCGTCCATAAACCGGATGCACTCCATAAGAGCCCTGCCCAAAATCTGGCTCTGGAGATAGGTTTTCTTATAAAAGCTGTCGTCAATGATCTTGGTGAAATCAATGCCTGTCTCCATAAGCTTTCCGGCGATCTCCATGGTCCTTGCCGTAGTGCTGCTAAAGCGGAACACACCCGTGTCGTGAACGATCCCCGTGTAAAGGCATTCCGCAAGTTCCTTATCGATCAGATCATCAGAAAGCTGGCCGTAGAGCACCTCCGCCGTGGAACTTGCCCCTGCCTCCACCACATTTTCCCCTGCATAGCCGGTGTTGGTCACATGATGATCCACACAGATGCTGGCCCTGGCTGTGTCTAAATACACCGCAAACTCCCCCAGACGCTCCCTGTCGCTGCAATCCAGGCAGATACACAGATCAAAAATCTCTTCCCCGGCCTCCTCCCGGATCTGGTCGTAACCCTCCAGGTAAGAAAATTTCTCCGGGAAATTTTTCAGGCACACCCGGATATCCGCTCCCTGCTTCTTCTTTTTCGCGTACCGGTACATGGCCAGGCAGGAACCCATACAGTCCCCATCCGGATTAACATGGCCAAGAATCACAACCGATGCCGCCTCATTGAGCATCTGTTCCAGTTTTGTCATACAAATCCTCTCCCCTCTGCCATATCAGTGTAACACTGCTGCTACTGCTCCGGCTCATCCCACCATGCCTCGGACTCCTCTTCCTGGTCTTCCCTCTCCTTCATGCCAACAGTCACATCATCGATGAGCCGCGACATGTGGACTCCATACTCAATCGACTGATCCAGGATAAATTTGATCTGAGGGGTATTGCGCAGATTCACCCGCCTTGCCAGCTCCTTCCGGATAAATCCCACTGCCCGCTTAAGGCCCTCCAGCGCCTTTTGGGCCGCCTCGTCGCCGCCCAGGACGCTGATATAGGCTTTGCAGTATTTCAGATCCGGCGTCACCTCCACGGAAACCACTGTGACCATGGCCCCATCCAGCCCCGGGTCCTTCACTTCCGTGCGGATGATCTCGCTTAACTCCCTTTGGACCTCCATGTTAATTCTTGTATTCTTAATACTGTTTTTCCGCATATATTTCCTTTCTCACAGGCGCCTCCTTGCCTATCTGGGCACCTCCACCATGGCGTAAGCCTCGATCATATCGTCCTCCTGGAGGTCGTTAAACTTCTCAAACACCAGACCGCACTCATAGCCTGTGGCCACCTCTTTCACGTCGTCCTTAAACCGGCGCAGGGAAGCCAAACCTCCCTCGAAGATCTTCTCCCCGTCCCGGGTGATCCGCACGGAACACCCTCTCTGGAACTTGCCGTCCAGCACATAGGAACCGGCGATGGTCCCCACGCCGGAAGCCTTGAAGGTCTGACGCACCACCGCATGGCCGATGATCTTCTCCTCGAAAATAGGATCCAGCATACCCTTCATGGCTGCCTCCACATCCTCGATGGCCTGGTAGATAACCTTGTACAGGCGAAGATCCACCTTCTCCTGCTCTGCCACGGACTTTGCCGTGGCGTCGGGCCTGACGTTAAAGCCGATGATGATGGCGTTGGACGCCGAAGCAAGGGACACGTCGGACTCGTTGATCGCGCCCACGCCTCCGTGGATCACCTTTACCATTACCTCCTCGTTGGACAGCTTTAAGAGACTCTGCTTTACCGCCTCCACGGAGCCCTGAACATCTGCCTTGACGATGATGGGCAGTTCCTTTACATTGCCTGCCTTGATCTGGCTGAACAGATCGTCCAGGGACAGCTTTGCCTTGGTGTCCTCAAGAAGCTTATTCTTGCCCTCGGAGATAAAGGTCTCCGCAAAGCTTCTGGCCTCCTTCTCGCTGGCGCTGACCACAAACACCTCGCCCGCGTTTGGCACGCCGTTAAGTCCCAGGATCTCAACCGGCGTGGACGGCGTGGCCTCCTTCACTCTGCGACCCTTGTCGTCCATCATGGCCCGGACTTTTCCGAAGCAGGCTCCCGCGGCAATATTGTCGCCTACACGCAGGGTTCCCTTCTGTACCAGAACCGTGGCCACAGGGCCTTTGCCCTTGTCAAGCTCCGCCTCGATCACAAGCCCTCTTGCCATCCTGTTTGGATTGGCCTTTAACTCCTTGACCTCGGATGCCAGGATGATCATCTCCAGAAGGTCGGAGATGCCCTCCTTGGTGTGGGCGGACACAGGCACAAAGATGGTGCTGCCGCCCCAGTCCTCGGGGATCAGCTCATACTCGGACAGCTCCTGCTTTACCTTCTCCACATTAGCGCTGGGCTTATCGATCTTGTTGATGGCAACAATGATCTCCACTCCTGCCGCCTTGGCGTGGTTAATGGCCTCCACGGTCTGGGGCATCACGCCGTCGTCCGCAGCCACCACCAGAACCGCGATATCCGTGGACTGGGCGCCTCTCATTCGCATGGCTGTAAACGCCTCGTGGCCCGGGGTATCTAAGAAGGTGATCTTCTCCCCGTTGATCTCCACCACGTAAGCGCCGATGTGCTGGGTGATGCCGCCTGCCTCCTTTGCCGTTACATTGGTCTGGCGGATGGCGTCCAGAAGGGAGGTTTTGCCGTGGTCAACATGGCCCATAACGCAGACTACCGGCGGTCTTGCCACCATATCGTCCACGCTCTCCTCCTCTTCCCGCAGAAGCTCCTCGATCACGTCGATCTTGGCTTCCTTCTCGCAGAGGACATCATACTCCATGGCGATCTCTTCCGCCTTCTCATAGTCAATCTCCTGATTAACCGTCACAATCGTTCCTTTTAAGAACAGTTTCTTAATAATGGCTGACGGCTGCAGCTTCATCTTATCCGCCAGCTCCTTGATGGTAAGCACCTCAGGAATGGTGATGACCTTGATGGTCTCCTCCACCTTCTCAACCGAACTCTTCTGCGGCATGATGAAGGGGTGCTTGGAAACCTTGCCCTTTGATCTTGGGCCGTCCTCCGTCATATTCCTCTTGTCGTATTTATCATTCTTATAGGCGTTTTTATTGCCTCTGTTGCTCTGTGGTTTTGTAGCCATTGGCGTGTCAAAGGACTTGGAAATGTCCTTCTGACCGGGACGGCCTGACTGGGGACGTCCGCCGGAACCGGGACGGCTGCCGCCCTGGCCCTGGAACCCGCCGCCCGGGCGATTCCCGTCTCTCCCCTGAAATCCGCCCTGACGTCCTCCGCCCTGGCCGCCCTGGCCGCCAAAGCGCCCTCCGTCCCGGTTAAATCCGCCGGGACGGCCTGACTGACCCTGGGAACGGTTTCCGCCCTGGCCGCCGGCGCGGTTTCCGTCTCTTCCCTGGAAGCCGCCCTGACGGTTTCCGTCACGGCTGCCCTGATAGCCCTGACCGCCCACGCGGTTTCCGTCTCTTCCCTGGAAGCCGCCCTGACGTCCTCCGCCCTGGCTACCCTGGAAGCGGCCTCCGTCACGGTTTCCCTGATAGCTCTGATTCCTGCCGCCCTGAGGACGGTTTGCGTCCCGGCCCTGGCTGTTTGACAACCGCCCCTGACCCTGAAAACGGCCTCCGTCCCGGCTGCCCTCCTGGCCGGCCGGGCCTGACCCCTGCTGAGAACGGCTGGCCGGGGACGGTCTTCCCTGGCCTGCGGCTGCCTGAGACTGGTCGCCCTGAACCGGGCCGTTTTGAGCGCGCTCGCCCTGGACCGTCTGAGAGCCGCCCTGCTGAGCGCGGCCGTTTGCCCCTGCCTGAGTCTGGTCCTGAGCAGGACGGGCCTGACTCTGATCCGCCCCCTGCTTCGGCCTGCCGGTCTGGTTTCCCTGACTCTGGGACCCTCCCTGCTGGAGTCTGCCCGCCTGAGCACCCTGACTCTGAGACTCTCCCTGCTGGGGCCTGCCGGCCTGATTCCCCTGGCCCTGGCCTCCTCCCTGCTGGAGTCTGCCGGTCTGGTTCCCCTGGCCCTGGCCTCCTCCCTGCTGAAGTCTGCCGGTCTGGCCGCCCTGACTCTGGAGCTCTCCCTGCTGGGGCCTTCCTGTCTGGCCCTGGCCGCTTCCGTCCGGACTCTGCTGGCCCGAAACTGCCTGGGGGTGAACGGTCTTTATGGTCTGCCCAGGCATCCCCTGGGGACGCAGAGTCTTTACAGGCGGCTGGCTCTGGCCGGAAGCTCCCTGACCTCTGGCCTGCTGACGGCCTGCCAGAGACTGCTGGCCCTGCCCCCGGTTACCTCCCTGAGGCGGCCTTTGTCCCGCGTTTCTCATGGTCTGAGAATTCTGCGGCCGGTACACTGCCGTGATCTTCTTTTTCGGCGGTTCTGTCTGGGACGCCGCTCCTGAGGCGGAGGCGGACGGACTTCCCTCCTGCCCTGTCCCCGAACTTCCCGCCGGCGCTGCCTGGGACGGTCTGGGACCTGCCGGTCTGGCGCCTCCCATAGCCTTTTTCACCACCTGGACATTCTCCTCGCTGATATTCGATGAATGGGTCAACTCTATGTTATGTTTCCTTAAGATATCCAACACTTCCTTGCTGGTTTTTCCCAGCTCCTTTGCGAATTCACTGACTCTCATACCTACTACCTCCGTTGATATTCATTTGTTTTACCATTGCCCCTGCGAATCCTTCATCCAATATGGCCAGAGACGTCCGCGTCTCCTTGCCCATGTAATGACCCAATTCGTCCTTCTTACCAAAAAACCAGATTGGAACCTGATAGTAAGTACACATATTGGCAAATTTCTTTTTGGTGTTATCCGAAGCCTCCTGGGACACGATCACCATATATGCCTTCCCGCTCTTTACCGCTCTCTCTGTGGAGAACTCGCCGCTGACGGTCTTTCCCGCCTTTGTGGCCAACCCGATCAGGTTCAGAACCTGTTTTCTACTGTCCGACAAGCCGTTCCATCTCCTTCTCCAGAGTTTCGTACACTTCCCTCGGAACCGCCATCTTAAAGGAACGGTCCAGCCCCCGGCTTTTTATGGCCTTTTTCAGGCAATCCCCGTCAGGGCACACATAGGCGCCTCTCCCGTTCTTTCTGCCGGTAGCGTCCAGAACGATCCCCTCGGATTCCGTTTTCAGGATACGGATCATCTCTCTCTTATTTTTCATCTCTCCACAGCCAACGCATTGGCGAAGGGGTACTTTCTTTGTACTCACTGATCTCCTCACTTCCATTCTAATCTGATGTCCCGCCGTTGTCTCCAGGGCGTTTTATTCTGGTATCATGTCATCCTGGCAATCCTTCTGGTAGTCGTCTGGAGCCGCGTCCTGACCGTCCGCCTCCACGTATGTTTCCTCCTGGTCCCCAAAAGGCTCCCCGTAAGTCTCCTCCTGGCTATTCTCATGGGACTCCTGGCGGGAATCCCCGCTGTTCTCATAAGACTCTGTATAAACTTCTTCCTGGCCGTCCCCATAAGGTTCTGTGTAAACTTCTTCCTGGCCGTCCCCATAGGGCTCTGTGTAAACTTCTTCCTGGCCGTCCCCATAGGGCTCTGTGTAAACTTCTTCCTGGCCGTTCCCATAAGGCCCCGCGTACTCTTGTCCGTACCCGTCCTCATAGCCGTACTCTCCGAACTGGCCTTCCTCGGTCTCATAGCGCATCCCGATCTCATCCAGCAGGCCCATCTCTTTTGCCTGGGTCTCGCTCTTGATGTCGATCTTAAATCCGGTCAGCTTGGCGGAGAGCCTGGCGTTCTGTCCCTCCTTGCCGATAGCCAGGGAAAGCTGGTTATCCGGCACAATGACCTGGGCCTCCTTGGCCTCCTCGTCCGCCACCACACAGATCACCTTGGCAGGACTTAGGGCGTTCTCGATCAGGTAGGCCGGCGTGTCGTCCCAGTTGATAATATCGATCTTCTCTCCCCGCAGCTCGCTGACCACCGCGTTCACCCTGGCGCCGTTAAGGCCCACGCAGGCTCCCACCGGGTCCACGTTGGGGTCATTGGACTTTACCGCGATCTTCGTTCTGGAGCCAGGCTCCCTGGCGATGGACTTGATCTCCACGATCCCTTCCCTGACCTCCGCCACCTCCAGCTCAAACAGCCTTTTCACCAGGTCCGGGTGGGTCCTGGACACGGAGATCCTGGGCCCTTTTGGTGTATCCTTCACTTCCAGCACGTACACCTTGATCCGCTCCGTAGGCTGGAAGATCTCCCCCTTCACCTGCTCCGACTCATTTAAAATGGCGTCGGTCTTTCCAAGGTTAATGCTCACGTTCCGTTTCATATACCGCTGCACCACGCCCTGGACAATGTCCTTCTCCTTGGAATACCAATCCTCGTACAGAGATTTCCGCTCCTCCTCCCTGATCTTCTGGAGGATCACGTTCTTGGCGTTCTGGGTGGCGATCCTTCCGAAGGACTTGGACTCCACAGGGATCTGCACAATATCTCCCAGCTCATATCTGGGGGCGATCATCTTGGCCTCCGCCAGGCTGATCTCCATCAGGGGGTCCTCCACCTGCTCCACCACTTCCTTTTCCGCCAGCACCGCGAAATCACAGGTCTCCGCGTTGATATTGACCTTAATATTGTCCGCCTTGCCAAAATGGTTCTTGCAGGCAGTGATCAGAGAATTCTCAATGGCCTCCAGCATAACAGGCTTGCTGATATTTTTCTCCTTTTCCAGAATATCCAGCGCTTCTAACAGTTCTTTATTCATTTCATCTATCCTCCAACGATCTTAGAAATCCAATGCCAGGCGGATCAGCGCGATCTCCTGCCGCCCAAATACCATCCTGCTCTCATCCTCCAGTTCAATGGTCACCGTGTCCTTGTCATACTCTGCCAGGGTTCCGGTAAAGTCCTTCTGCTTCTCCCTGGCCCGGTAAAGCTTTACCTCCACCTGCTTTCCCATGCTCCTGACAAAATCCTTCTCTTTCTTCAACGGCCTTCCAAGCCCTGGGGAACTGACTTCCAAAATATAGCTGTCACTGATAAAATCTTCCCTGTCCAGCCAGTCGCTTAAGGCCCTGCTGATGGTCTCACAGTCGTCGATGGCGATCCCGCCCTCTTTATCAATGTAGGCCCGCAGATACCAGCTGCTCCCCTCCTTCACATACTCCACATCCACCAGCTCAAACTGGTGCTCTGCCACAAGCGGAAGCAAAAATGCCTCTGTCCTTGACTCATATGTCTCTCTCTTTGTCATACCGCGTCACCTCCCTCTTCTCATCTTCATGACCGCCGCCCGGGGACGCTGTTTATCCCCCACAACGAAAGAGTGGACTCTCGCCCACTCCTTATCAGTCATCGTATCATGTTATCGTATGTAGTATAGCACTGCAATATTACATTTGCAAGCACTTTTTCTCTGTTTTTTCCTATTAAAATTTGGTGTATTGTTTAGTGAGCAAAAAAGCGGTCGGGTCTTTAACACTTAAAAAATTAAAAAATCCCTACAGGCCCCATAAAACC